>JAUVHQ010000059.1 GCA_030593185.1 Bacteroidota bacterium | reverse complement strand
GAACTGAACTCTCTGAACTTTGATACCATAATTTGTCAGAACCAGATGCCAAATACAATTATTCCTGAGTTCCTTTCACCAATTGGCGGCGATGGCATGTATTTTTATTTATGGGAACAGAGTACTGACGGAATAAATTTTGCTGATGCACCAGATGTGAATGACACGGATACTTATCAACCACCTGTTCTTTCTGTAGCTCAAACTTTTTATTACCGGCGGATTGTTTATTCAGGAAAATGTTCACATATAAGTGATACTGTAACAATAACTGTTTTACCCTCAATATCAAACAATACTATTTCTGCTGATCAAACAATTTGCGAGGGTAGTGTTTTCCTTCCACTCGATGGTACTGTTCCGGCAGACGGAGATGGAATATATATCTACCAGTGGATAGAGAGCACCGATGGAAATGCCTGGAGCAATGCATACGGCCCCGGGATCAATGAAGATTATTCACCAGATACTACCTCCGCTGAATTTCCGGGCACTCTGTTTTTTAAACGAGTTGTCTATTCCGGATTAAGTGATTGTTGTGTAGATACAAGTGACCTGGTTACATTGATTGACTGGCACAAACTTGAGAATAATTCCATTAATACCGATCAGGTGATATGTGAAGGTGACGATCCGGCAGCTATTTCAGGTCTGATCCCAACAGGTGGTAATGGTGTATATAATTACCAGTGGCAGGAAAAAAATGGTGCTGCTGCATGGAGCGATATTGGTCCGGATGCTTCCGGTTATGATCCGTCAAATCTTTCAGATACAACATTTTACCGGAGAGTAGTTGATTCTGATGTATGTACCGATACCAGTAATATTGATACAATTCCTGTTCACCCATCCATAATAAACAATATTATTCAAACTTTGGGAGGTTTAATGGACACAACAATTTGTGAGAGTGCATTGCCAAATTCTCTTGCAGGTACACAGCCGGGTGGTGGCATAGGCACCTATTCTTATCTTTGGAACGAGAGTACAGATGGTTCTTCGTGGTCGGCAGCAGGTGGCACTAATAATAATATTGATTATGTACCAGGAAACCTAATAGATACTACATTTTATAAACGGGAAGTGTTTTCAGGAGTTTGTATTGATACGAGTGGAGTAATTGATATAAATGTTTTGCCTGCTCTCGGGAACAACTCTATTTCAACCGATCAGACTATATGTTACAATACAATACCAGCAAGAATTGACGGAGTTTTACCTACAGGAGGAAATGGTGTTTATAAATACCAGTGGGAAGAAAGTACGGATAATATAGTCTGGAGCCAGGTATCCGGTACGTATAACGGACAAAACTACCAGCCCGTAGCACTTACAATACCTATATTCTACAGACGGGTAATTTTTTCCGGTGATGTTGATTGTTGCAGTGATACTTCCAATGCGGTTTCAATTACCATTAATCCTTTGCCTACAGGAGTACTTACAGATCTGGTTGATACAATTTGCAAAGGCTCTAATGTTGTTCTTACAGTTGATCTTACAGGAGCATCACCGTGGAACCTGACTTATTCTGACGGAACCGCAAATTTCAATGAAAATGGAATCTCAGCCACACCACATGAAGTTAATATTAGTCCACTGTCCAGTTCTGATTTTACGTTGATCTCACTCACGGATGCTAACGGATGCTCTGCCACAAGTCTTACCGGGACTGCAGATATTACAGTATACGAAGTACCTGTAGCAAATGCCGGTGCAGACGATGAAATTTGTGAACTGGTTTATACATTTGATGCTGTTCCTTCGGTTGGTTCAGGGTTGTGGACATATCCGGCAGTTCCTGTATCAAGTGTAACCGGTAATACACAGGCTCAAAATCAGGTTACTTTATCAGATTATGGTACATATACTTTCACCTGGACCGAAAGTAACTGGAATTGTATCGATTCAGATGATGTTGAAATTATATTCTGGGAATCACCTACACCCGCTGAAGCAGGCGCAGATCAATTATTAAGCTCTTATGCCAAAGAAACCCTTCTTGAAGGGAATGTACCCCTGGTAGGCGTAGGTGAATGGACCAAATTGCCAGGTGAAAGTATTATTGAAGATCCATTCGATCCTAATACCCGTGTAAGTAATTTGATTACAGGAGAATATGAGTTTATTTGGACAATAACCAATGAGGTTTGCCCTGAAGAGAGTGATGTAGTTAAGATTACTGTAAAACTGCTTTTTATTCCCTCAGGGTTTTCTCCTAATGGTGATGAAATAAATGATTGTTTTGAGATTAAGGGAATAAATGATATTTCAAATGAGTTAATTATTCTTAATAGTGGTGGTAACGAAGTATACAGGCAAAAGAACTACCAGAATGACTGGGATGGTACCTATAAAACAGGAGAGGAATTACCTGATGGCACTTATTATTATATTTTCTATATTCATGATACTGATAAACCCAAAGAAGAAAGTGGGTTTGTTATTATTAAAAGATAGATGAAATATCTGGCAGCCATATCGTTTTTCTTATTAACTTCTGTGAGTTCTTTCTCACAGTTCTATCCCATTTACTCGCAATACATGATGAACGGGATGATGTTGAATCCAGGTTATACAGGAAGCCGGGGAACTTTTACCCTTTCTTCATCTTACCGGAAACAATGGGTAGGTATCGAAGGAGCCCCTGAAATAGCCACCTTTAGTGCACATACACCTTTGAAAAACGACAAGGTTGCAATTGGTCTACTGGTTTTTAACGAAAGCATTGGTGTAAAAAATACAACAGGTGTTTTTGCTAACTATGCCTATCACATTCATACCGGAACAGGTCGGTTATCATTCGGGTTAAAAGGAGGAGTACATATTACAAATGCAGATTACAGTGGTATCCGGACAGTAGAAGCAGACCCTGTTTTTACCAGCGGTTTATCAAGTTATACTTTACCTAATTTTGGTGTTGGTTTTTATTATTATTATGACAAAATGTTTTTTGGAGTATCAGTACCACAGTTGCTAAATTACAGAGAGAGAAGTTCAAGGAACAGTTATGAGATTTACCACGACTTCAAACAATACAATTTCCTCATTACCACAGGTGTGCTGATACAGTTTAGCAAGGAATTTTTGTTCAAACCTTCGTTCCTGATAAAGTATAGCCAGGTATCCCCATTACAAGTTGATCTGAACGGGAATTTTATTATTATGGATTTCTTATGGCTGGGAGGATCCTGGAGGATTGATGATAATACTCTTGTAGGCATTGTTGAACTTCAGGTTAATAGCCAGTTTAAGATAGGTTATTCATATGATTATAATACAGGAGACCTGAATACATTTAATAATGGAACACATGAAATTGTTGTAAGGTACGAATTCGGGTATAGAGTAAATGCTAACAATCCGAGATATTTCTAGGAGATGAGTAGTTTAATTAAAAATATTACTGTAATAGTTTTTATCATTGGGTTTGCCCTGCCGGTACAATCACAGGAAAACTATAAAATTGAACTGCTTCCTTTTAATTCAGGAATATTCGACGATTTTGCCCCGGTGATTTATGAGAACGGGATCATTTTCTGTTCAAACCGGAAAAGGAAAGCATTGGTTAATTATACTACAGTTGATAACGAGCGCCTGCTGGATATATATTATGTTAAACAAAAAGACAGTTTGAAATGGGGCAGACCGATACTGATGTCAGAAAATATATCTTCTGTTTTCCACGAAGGTCCCGTATGCTTGAATAAGGAAGAAACCTTAATTTACTTTACACGTAACTATATCGTAGACAAGAAAAACAGGAAGGCAGACAGCCAGAATAATTTTGGTATTTATACCGCGAGTCGGTCCGGGGAGAAATGGTCTGTTATCAAACCATTTAAGTACAATAATCCTGACTATAATATAGCTCATCCAACTATTAGCAGGGATGGCAATCAATTGTTTTTTGCATCAAACATGCCTGGTGGCTATGGTAAATCAGACATTTATTATTCATTAAAAGAAAATGGAGAATGGACTACCCCCGTGAATCTTGGTTCGGGAGTAAACAGTGATATTTCTGAAATGTATCCTTTTGTACATGAGAGCGGAAGGATATATTTTGCATCTGACCGAAAATCTTCAATGGGTGGTTTAGACATTTATTATTCACAGTTTGTTAATGGTAAATGGATAAAACCTGTTCAATTAGCTGCCCCTTTTAATTCTCCGTCGGATGATTTTGCATATGTTGCTGACGGTTTATTTGAGACCGGTTTCTTCTCGTCAAACAGGGGGCGTACGGATGATATTTTTAGATTTATTTCAATGATACCCAGGTATCCTGATTGTCAGTTGATAGAGAAAATTAGTTATTGTTATGAGATAACTGAAGAAGGAGCAGCAAGGCTCGATACTTTACCATTTGTTTACGAATGGGACTTGGGAGATGGAACAAAGAAACGGGGAATAAAGGTTGAGCATTGTTATGAAAATCCGGGAGTATATATGATACAATTGAATGTTATTGATTCACTTACCAGAGAAGTGAAATATAACGAAGCAGCATATCCGATTAAAGTTGATAAAGTTGAACAGGTAATGTTTAACTCATTAGACACTTGCTATGTAGGTGACGAAGTGGAATTTGACGGATCTGAAACGAGTTTCACCAGTTTTGAAATTGCTGAATATCAATGGAATTTTAATGATGGTAATGTAGGTGTATCTTCTATAGTAAGTAACCTGTTTCTTGCCCCTGGGATCTATAGTGTTCAACTAAAGGTAGTAAGTACGCCTGATAAGGATGGACAAACAAGAACGGAATGTGGATGCAAGAATATTGTTGTCCTGGAAAAACCACCCATTTAAGTCTGGGAATAATAACAGGAATTGAAGAAAATGAGTCATTACACATTTTTTATTTATATATATATTTATTGCCTATTTTTGTCATTTAATTTGAATTACTTATAAGAATTGGCATTATTTTAGTGGTTAAGAGCGTATGATTATTAAAGATTTGCGATGAAGATAGTTTATTTAATTTTAGTTTTTTTGGGATTATTGATGCCGGATTTAGAGGGACAGCCAGTCCCGGCACGTGATGAGAACATACCTTACCTTATGACATTTGGAGGTGGAGGGAAAAGAGAGACTTCGTGGGGGGATGATGATTTTAGCCAGACATTCTTTTTTGTAATTCCCGAAGAGTTTACCGAACCTGTATATATTCGTGTTTTTGATCCGGATATTGGAGGTGAAATTGACGAAATTAACGGTTTTTGGGATACGGAGATGGAATATTCAATTTATGGGGGAAAATGGGCTTACTCTGATCCTGATGCCCGGGAAACACAACCTTCAGGAAATTACAGGAGTGGCACTCTGCTTGCAACAAAAACATTCGGAGAAGATAACTACTATGATAATAATTGGTATACTTTTGGACCGTTTAATCCCTCTGAAGGAGAATATACTCAAAGATATCAGGGACATATCTTTAAGATAATATGCGAAGGAAAAAGTGGTGATGATGGGAACTTATACAGGTATTTTCTAAGTACTTCTTTTGATGAAAATATTGATGTTGAAGGAGCTAATGCATTTACCTATGAATACTCATTCAGAATGTGGAATACAGCCGATAACATATCACATATATATCCCTTTATTGATGATGATTGTATATCTGTAAAGCAAGAGAATTTTGACTGGGATAGTGATGGGTGGATTAGAATTGTTTCAGTAGTCAGAAAAGGACAGACAGTTAATGTATCAGGAGAGGATAAGTGGGCAGAAGAAGAATTCAATATTATGGATGAAGAAATTGGCATGTCTCTTGATTTTCAGTTTATTAAGCAAAGGACCCCTTTCATTGTTAGGAATAATAATGTTGTAATATCAGTAAGGAACCAGTATGGTGAACTACTGAAATTCTTTACCATCCCGATTGGTGGTGTGCCAAAATACAAATACGACATTAAAGTACGTAAAATTGAAAAATAGCCGAAACGGGATACAACATGAATAATTTTTTAAATTTATTCTCAAAGCTCCTTTTTGTCTGTTTGTTAGTATCGTTTTCAGGCAGAGTTGGTTCACAGACATACAACTTTAATGAATTTGGTTTAGAAGAGGGAATTTGTGATCGTTATATTTATACAATAAACCAGGATAATAACGGTTATTTATGGATTGGAACCGGAGCAGGTTTATGCCGGTTTGATGGATTTGAATTCCGTGAAGATTTACTCGCTGATAGTCTTGCCAGGAGTTCTGTTGTTTCAAGTTATAAGGACCGGCGGGGGAATCTCTGGTTCGGTCATATTGATGGAAGTCTTACTGTTTATGATGGTTCGGATTTTATTCCGGTTAGTATTGAGGAGAGACAAAAAAACAGGATCAATGATATAGTTGAATCAGATGACAGCCTGTTGTATATTGCTACGCAGAGTAATGGTATTTTGCGAATTGATGCTTCTGACCAGATTCAAACAAAACGACTAAAAATTGAAGATAAACTGGTTTATTCAATTGAGCAGTTAAGTAAAGATATTTTTCTTATTGGTACAAATAATGGATTGAAAATTTATCGCTTGCTTGAAAAAGATACTGTCTTCCTCTCGTTCTCTTCAATTGTTGAACAAATCCCTGCAACGAAAATTCAATCAATTATAAAAAGCCGGGACAATACAAAAATCTGGATTGCTACTGAATACCAGGGTCTATATATTATTATGCTGAATGCAAAAGATCCCGGATCTTTCTCGGTAACAAAAGCAAATGCTTCTTTTGGTCTTGACGGACTTAGCATTCAATCACTTTTTGAAGATAATGAAGGCAATATATGGATAAGTACCTTCAGGGATGGTGTGGTAAAGCTGGTTTATTCATATGACCGGAAGGATTTTGTTAATAAACAGACTTACAACACCTTGAATGGTATGATTAGTAATGATGTAAAAAATATTTTTCAGGATAAAGAAGGTAGCATCTGGATTGGCACATATGGAAACGGGATTGCAAGATTGGTGAATGAGGCGTTTACTTTTTACGAATTTGATAAAAGTAAGTATGGCAATAATATAACTTCAATTGATCAGTTTCAGGGATCGTATTGGCTTAGTACTGATAAAGGTGTTTTAAAAACTTATAATGGCAGGGTAGAAGAATTTTTCCCTTCATCAAAATACTTCAGTAATGATAAGATTACAGCTTTGTTTATTGATTACAAAGGGGGCATTTGGATAGGGACCAGTAATAATGGTATATACCTGAGGGATAACAAAACCGGAAGTATACGCAGGATCTTTTACTCCGGAAATGACCTTGAGAATTCGATTAATTATATTACAGGATACGGAGACAATACCTGGATAGCTACAAGATATGGTGTTTTCCTTTTTTCAGAAGGAATCCAAAAGCAGCACTTTACTACCAGTCATGGACTGCCTCATAATTCAATAAATCATATATTTCTAAATAAAGAAGGAAGTGCGTGGATATCAACAATCAGCAGACAGCTTTATTTTATATCAAAGGAAGGACAAATTAGAAGTGGTAGGGAGATAGGTAGTTACGGGAGAAATGAATTTAATTCAATCGTACTTGATCAAAACAACTATTTTTGGGCTGCAACTTATGGTAGCGGAGTTTTTTATTTTGCAAATGACTCAATATATAATATAAGGGTTGCGAACGGACTTAAATCAAATTATTGCTATAGTATTCTTTGTGATGATGAGAATAATATTTGGGTAGGTCACAGGAAAGGATTCAGTAAAATATCAGCCGACAATCTGGATATTAATACCTACGGACAGGAAATTGGTATTGTAGCCGGTTGCAATTTAAATTCAATTCTTTATGACCCTTCCGGAGCTGTACTTTTTGGCACCAATAATGGTTTGATAAAATATAATTCTGAAGATGACCATAAAAGCCTCAGCCCGCCTGTAAACAATCTTTATTCAGTTAAGTTTAATGACAGGGAAATGGACTGGAATGAAAAAATTGTATTACCATATAACAAATACAAGATTAATATAGATTTTATCGGAATAAGCTTTAGGAATCCGGAGAAAGTAACATATCAGCATAAATTAGAAAATTATGATCATGACTGGACTGACAGGGTTATAGCTTCTTATGTGTCTTATCCAAGGATTGAAGACGGCAATTATACTTTTAAACTACGGTCATTTAATTCAGAGGGTCAAACTACTGAAACACCATTGTCCTTTCAGTTTGTAATTAAGAAACCTTTCTGGAAAACATGGTGGTTTATTCTTTCTACAGTTACATTTTTAGTGTTTGCAATGACCGCTATTATAAAAATACGCGAGCGTAATCAAAAAAGACTTCAGGCATTTCTTGAGAAAAGCCTTGATGAACGTACCAAGGAGGTGGTTGAGCAGAAGGATGAGATTGAAGAAAAAAACAGGGAAATCACAGATAGTATAAATTATGCTCAACGGATACAATCCAGTATACTGCCCACAGTAAAGTTGTTAGAGGGTAATTTTCCAGGTTGGTTTATGTATTACAAACCAAGGGATATTGTAAGTGGTGATTTTTACTGGTTCAATAAAACGGATGATGACAGAGTAATTATTGTCTGTGCAGATTCCACAGGTCATGGCGTACCGGGGGCATTTATGTCAATGATCGGGTCAACACTTATAAAAGATATTGTAAACCGTGATGAAGTAGATTCTCCATCACAGATCATGCATCTGCTTGATAAGGAGATTACTTACACTCTTACCCAGAACATTGATTCTGAAGGATCACAGGATGGTATGGATATGATAGTTTGTGAAATTAACCTGAAAACTAATTATCTGCGTTTTTCTTCTGCAATGCGCCCCGTAATTCTATATATGAAAGGTGAGCAATACTATATCAGGGGAAACAGAAGCTCAATAGGTGGTGAAATTCTCGAGGAAAAGACATTTGACAATCAGGAGTACCAATTATCAAAAGGTGATACTATTTATTTGTTTACTGATGGTTATCCTGATCAATTTGGGGGACCACTGGGTAAGAAATTTAAAATGGTAAGACTTAAGAATATGCTGGATAGTATCAATAAAAAACCTATGTCTGAACAGTATGAGTACATTAAGAATAACTTTGAACTTTGGAAAAGTGATATGTGGCAAGTTGACGATGTTCTGTTCATGGGAATCCGGATTTGATCCGAATAAATTATTGAAATATTACAATTTCCGGGGTAGTTTCAACATTGCTCTTATGCAAAGCCCGGTCAACTATAAAAAAGCTGTATTTAAAAGTATCATATTCAAACAGAAGGTAAATAAAATCGACCTGGATTTCTCCTTTAAGAGCCTTGTTCTGGCCTTCCTTTACAATATAAGGAATCCTGTAATTCAGAGGGGCTTCAAGGTCATTCTCAGGTACTTCTATGAATTCGCCATCGATTTTATCAAACATAGTAAAAAACAGGTTGAAATTGGTAGAATCGGCTGACAGACTATCTGGTTGTGCGAGTCCGATATCCCCGTCACCATCTTCAAAATCAAAAGTCAATTCACCTATTTTCCCTTCATTACCCAGGGCATCAGTTGTGTCTTTAAGTATAAAGCTTTTGAATGAAATTGAGGGGATTTCAGGTAGAGATTCAATCTTCTGACAGGACAAACCATTCAATAACACAATGGTTGGAATGATTAGTATTTTAGTAAAAGATTTCATGTGGTTATTAATAATTTTTTAATGATCACATGGAACATCCTGAATAATCATTCTTTTGTGTGATATAACATTTATCATGGATGTTTCATCATTACAAATTTACAATAAAAAAACTATTTTTTCCTGAAAAAAATTTGAATAGGAACACCTGAAAAGTCAAAATTCTCCCTGATTCTGTTTTCAAGATATCTCCTGTATGGCTCTTTGATCAAATCCGGAAAATTACTAAAGAATACAAATGAAG
>JAUVHQ010000078.1 GCA_030593185.1 Bacteroidota bacterium | reverse complement strand
TTCATCACCACATACAAGGATGCCATGACTTGCATCCGAAAGCATTTTTCCATATGGATGTATCTTGCTTAACTTTTTCAAAACCTCAGCATCATCAACCACAATAAAATGCCAGGGTTGCTGATTCATGGCTGAGGGGGCATACATAGCAGCGTTTAATATGGTATTTATTAAATTTTCCGAAATTTTCTTATCTGTGTATTTCCGAATACTTCTCCGTGTTAATATTGCTTCCTGAATTTCCATGATCTTGTTATCAGTAAATAAATTGTAACTATTCAATGCCTTAAGTTTGGATTGCCTAAAATGGCTAATTTTATTATTTTAAAGTCATCAGTCTTCAGTCGACAAACTGAAGACCGGGTTATTTATACTTTTCAATCCCGATTTATCGGGAATATAATTAAGTAATCAACCGATTTCTTCTGATTGTTTTTAAAGTTACAAAAAAAATCTTTTGGTACATATACATTTAAGTTTCTAAATCCAGTTGCAATTGTGTTTTAATTGCTTAAGTGTTGTTTTCTTTTTTTTGCCGACTGCCAACTGTTGACTGCCGATTGATTAATTATGACTACAAATTAATGAAAAATAACAATTTTTATTACATTTAGCATAAGGTAAAGGATATAATAAGAGTTTAGAGTCAACATTTTGACCTTTTGACCTCTTGACCTCTTTAAAAATACTTAAGTATGGCTAAGAAAAAGAAAATATTCATTCTCGATACAAACGTATTACTTCACGATTACAAAAGTCTTTACAACTTCCAGGAAAATGATATAATTATCCCTATCGTGGTACTGGAAGAACTGGATAAGTTCAAAAAAGGAAATAATCTGATAAATTTTCATGCAAGGGAATTTACCCGTGAGTTGGATAAACTTTCAGGAGATCAGCTTTTTACAGATGGTATTTCTTTAGGTATAAAAAGAGGGAAACTTTTTATTGAAACAGGAAAAGAATTTTCTAAAATAGTTTCAGAATCTTTCCCCGAAAAAACTCCTGATCACAGGATCCTTGCTATAGCTGATTTTATCCGTGAGAAGAACCCTGAAAAGAATGTTGCACTAATTACCAAGGACATTAACCTGAGGATGAAAGCCAAGTCGCTTGGGATCCAGGCTCAGGATTATGAAACTGACAAAGTTGCTAATATTGACGACCTTTATAAAGGGATAACAACTCTGGAAAACCTGGATAGCGACCTGATTTCAAAATTATACAAGAATAATGAAGGAATCCCGGTAGAAGAATTTACTCAAATTAAAAAGCCACGACCACACCAATATTTCATTCTTAAAAGCGATAAATCAAGTGCTCTTGCGCATTACAATCCATCCAATGATTTTATCAACCGTATTGAAAAATTACCGGTATACGGGATTGATCCTCGCAATGCTGAGCAAACTTTCTCTATTGACGCCCTGACACGACAAGAAATACAACTTGTAGCGCTCACCGGTAAAGCAGGTACCGGTAAAACTTTACTTGCACTTGCTGCTGCCATGCATCAACGAAAAAATTATAAGCAAATATTTCTTGCCCGGCCGATTGTACCTCTTGCTAACAGGGATCTCGGATACCTGCCCGGCGATGTCCAGGAAAAGCTTGACCCCTATATGCAACCATTGCATGATAATCTTACAGTGATCAAACACAAGTTTAACCAGAACAGCAATGAATATCAGAGAATAGAAGAAATGTTAAAGGAGGAGAAGCTATTGATAACCCCCCTGGCATACATTAGGGGTAGAAGTTTGTCAAAGATATTTTTTATTGTTGACGAAGCTCAGAACCTTACACCACATGAAGTCAAAACCATTATTACCAGAGCAGGAGAAGGAACAAAGTTGATCTTCACCGGAGATATAGAGCAAATTGACTCCCCCTACCTCGATACAGGATCCAATGGACTTACATATCTCACCGACAAAATGCGCGGGCAGGAATTTTTTGCACATGTAAATCTAGTAAAAGGAGAAAGAAGCTTTCTTGCTGAATTAGCCAGTAAACTTTTATAAATTTGCACAAAAAAAAGGAATATTGATATGGGAAAAAAATTATTTATAGTAAGACATAGTAAATCTGACTGGAGTGCTCCTGACATACCTGATATTGACCGGTCACTTAAACTACGTGGTGTTCGGGATGCTTACAAGATGGCTGAATTGTTAAAACAGAAAAAAGAACAGGCAGATTTTATTATTTCCAGTCCTGCCACCAGAGCCATACATACTG
This sequence comes from Bacteroidota bacterium, assembly GCA_030593185.1. GTDB lineage: Bacteria > Bacteroidota > Bacteroidia > Bacteroidales > VadinHA17 > JADFUQ01. Next base: position 6,261 of record JAUVHQ010000078.1, on the reverse strand, counting down.
CAATCATCTTTTCAAGAATTTTACAAATTCCGGAAAAAAACATTTTAATTGAATATGAATTGTATATGGCTGATTCTGAATCGATAAAAAAATACTGCCATAAAATATCAGATGATTATAATAAAGTTATGATTTTTGGACATAACCCCGGACTTACAACTTTTATAAATAAGTTTACACCCGGTGAAATTAACAACGTACCAACATCCGGTCTTGTAATTCTTGATTTTGATTGCAACTCATGGAAGGATATTGATCCGGGAGTCTTAAAGAACCATTTTTTCGACTATCCTAAAAAACATAGGATATTGAGGTAATATTTAGTGTCAAGTCAAAAAGAAGAAAGAAGAGAAGAAAGTAAGTTAACTCGTGACTCGCAACACGCTTCGTCCGCCGTAGTTTTAACAAAGGTGGATAACTCGTAACATTTTGGAAGGTGAGTAAGGTTAGTGGTTTAGTAAATATGAATAATAAGAAGAAGATCATCAACCGGGAAATTAGCTGGTTATCTTTTAATCACAGGGTATTACAAGAGGCTGCCGACCAAAGTGTACCACTGGTGGAAAGGATGCGATTTCTGGGAATTTTTTCCAATAACCTGGATGAATTCTTTAAGGTAAGAGTAGCCTCTGTGAGAAGAATGAGAGATCTTCGCTTAAAGGCAAAAAAACTAATTGGAGGTAACCCGAAAAAAATACTTGATGAAATTCAGAGAATAAGTCTTAACCTGCAAAACCAATTCCAGGAAGTATATAGTAATATTCTCCGGGAACTCGAACAAAAAGAAGTTTACCTGATAAATGAGAAACAACTAAACGAAAATCAAAATTTGTTTGTCAAACAATATTTTAATGAGGTGATAATGCCGGCTATCACGCCTATCATGCTTCATAATGTCGATATTTTCCCCCATCTGCGGGATAAATCAATATATCTGGCAATCAAAATGACCAGTAAAGATCCTAAAGTAAAAAGAGAATATGCATTGATTGAGGTTCCAACTAAAACTATCTCAAGATTCCTTGTACTCCCCCCTGTCGGAAATAAAAAGTATTTCATCATTCTTGATGATGTAATAAGAGCCCGGTTACAGGATATTTTTTCAATTTTTAAATTCGATTACTTTGAAGTATACACAATAAAAATCACACGCGATGCTGAACTGGACCTTGATAATGACCTCTCAAAAAGTTTTCTCGAAATAATTGCTCAAAGTGTAAAAGACCGGAAAAAAGGACAACCCGTAAGATTCGTTTATGACAGAACAATGACTAAAGATCTACTTAATTATCTGACAACCAAATTAGAAATAGAGACTACCGATGCCCTGATCCCGGGTAACCGCTACCATAACTTCAAAGATTTTATCAACTTCCCTAATATTAAAGGCGGAACATATGAGTATAAGCCAATTACGCCACTACTCCATCCAAATTTAAGACCCAACAAGAGTATTCTTAATGAGATCAAAAGGGAAGATTTTATGCTTCACTATCCATATCATTCTTTTAACCAATACATCAACCTCCTTAGGGAAGCAGCCATTGATCCACAAGTGGTTTCAATAAAAATAACAATATACCGTATTGCAAAAGCATCGAAAGTGATCACAGCATTAATTAACGCTGCCAGAAACGGGAAAAAGGTTACTGCTATTTTTGAGTTAAGAGCAAGATTTGACGAAGAACTGAATATTTACTGGGCACAAAAACTCCAGGAAGCCGGGGCAAATATCCTTTTTGGGGTTAAAGGCCTTAAAGTTCATAGTAAGATTACACTGATTACACGCCGTGAACATCGCAAATTGATAAGATTTGCCTGTGTTGGTACCGGAAATGTTCATGAAGGGAATGCTACCGTTTATGTTGATTCTACTCTTTTTACTGCTGACCCCCGTATTACAACCGAAGTAAACAAGGTATTTGACTTTTTAGAAAATCCATTCAGACCCCATACTTATAAACATCTTATTGTATCACCTGTGCACGCCAGAAGAAAAATCTCAAATCTGATCGAGAATGAAATTAGAAATGCACACCTCGGCAAAAAAGCTTCAATAATAATGAAACTGAATAACCTGGTAGACAGGGAAATGATCATTAAGCTCTATAAAGCAAGTAAAGCCGATGTTAACATTCAGTTGATTATCAGGGGTGTCTGTTCACTTATCCCGGAGGTGCCTGGTATGAGTGACCATATAAAAGTTTGTAGTATTGTTGGCAGATTCCTTGAACATAACAGGTTCCTGGTTTTCCATAATGATGGTGATCCGCTCTATTACATTTCCTCTGCCGACCTGATGACACGAAACCTTGACCACAGAGTTGAAGTGATTTGTCCTGTTTTCAACCCTAAACTCCGGAAAGAGATAAATAAAATGCTCCGGTTGTATTTAACAGATAATGTTAAAGCCAGGATAATTAATGAAAAACAGGATAACAAATATAGAAAAGTCCGGACCGGCAAAAAGATAAACTCACAGATGGAAATATATAAACTGCTTGACAAGGATCACACAAGGAAATAGTTGGATTATCTTTAATATGTTACGGCTTGCAGGATACGAATCCGCGAGTTTTGGATTTTATATTGAACCTGTATCAAATGAGATCAGGAATAATAAACCATGAAAAGAAAAAATATCGCATATTTTACTCTTGGATGTAAACTTAACTTTTCAGAAACATCATATATTGCAAAAAAACTTGAAGAAGAAGGTTACAATCAGGTATCGTTTAATCAAACAGCTGATTATTATGTAATACATACCTGTACTGTAACACAAGCTGCCGATCGTAAAAGCAGACAATTAATCCGTAAGATCAGCAGGAAAAATCCTGAAGCGGTTATTGTTGCTATGGGTTGTTATGCCCAGGTAAAACCTGAAGAACTTACTTCTATCGGGGTAGTTGATATAATACTTGGTACTGCTGAAAAATTTAATCTTGGAAATTACCTTAAGGACTATAGAAAAGGGCAACCCCGTATTATCAGTATAAGCCCGGTAGAAAAAGCTAATTCGTTTAATCCAGCTTATTCGGGATCAGATCGCACCAGGTCATTTTTGAAAATCCAGGATGGTTGTGACTATACCTGCACCTATTGCACCATACCTATTGCACGTGGTAAAAGCAGAAGTCCTTATATTAAAGATATAGTATCGCAGGCAAAAAATATTGCCGGTAAAGGAGTAAAGGAAATTATACTCACAGGTGTGAATATCGGTGATTTTGGCAAATTAACAGATGAATCATTCCTTGATCTGTTGAAAGAACTTGACAAAGTTCAGGGTATAAACCGGTTCAGGATTTCATCGATCGAACCCAATTTACTTGAGGATGATATTATAAATTTCGTAACCCGGTCAAACCGGATTGCCCCACATTTCCACATACCGTTACAATCCGGATCTGACAGGATACTTAAGTTGATGCAAAGAAGATATACCACTGATCTATTCCAAAAACGCATTTCTTTAATAAGAAAAACACTTCCTGAAGCAGGCATCGGAATCGATGTAATCACGGGGTTCCCCGGCGAAACAAATTTTGATTTTACTCAAACATACGAATTTCTGGATCAACTGGATATTTCTTACCTTCATGTTTTCACCTATTCCGACAGAAATAATACAAAAGCGGTGATTATGAAAGACAAAGTTGATTCAGCTATAAAAGAAAAAAGGAGTAAACTGCTACATAAATTATCTGAAAAGAAAAGAATAACATTTTATAGTAACCAACAGGGAAAAATTGCCAGTGCATTATTTGAAGCTAAAAAGTACAACGGGCGTATGTCGGGTTATACCGGAAATTATATTAAGGTTGAAAAGCCATTCGATATTGATGATATTGGTTCGGTACTAAAAGTCAGATTGCTGGATATGAATGAAAATGGTAATGTTAATGTAGAAGTTATTGAATAAGTTGCTGGCTACTGGTTACTGGTTGCTTTTAAAAACATGCAAAAATTTTATATTCAATTGATAGCATGTTAACCAGTAACAAGAAACTAGTAACTTGAATTAATTATTAAACGATAAATTAAATTATGGATATTGAAATAATTTGCAGGGAAACATGCATAATTGCCAGAGAAGCAGGTGAATTTATTCGTGGTGAAAGCTCGAAATTTTTTGCCGGGGATATCGAAACGAAAGGAAAACATGATTATGTTACTTATGTTGACAGGAATGCTGAAAAGAAAATTGTAAGCGACCTTGAAAAATTATTGCCAGGTGCCGGTTTTATCGCAGAAGAGGGTACTATCAAAAAGCGAGGAAAACCCTATAATTGGATTGTTGATCCACTTGATGGCACTACCAATTTTATTCACGGTCTCCCGCCATATTCTGTTAGCATAGCCCTGATGGATAAAAAAGAAATAATTCTTGGTGTGATATATGAAATTGGCTTTGATGAATGTTTCTTCACATGGAAAGATTGTCCGGCTTATTTGAACGGTGAAGAAATTAGTGTTAGCAAAATAGCGAAAGTAAATGACTCATTGCTGGCAACAGGTTTCCCTTTTTCGAATTATGACCGTTTTGATCAATTCATTGAGTCGTTAAAATATTTTATGCGGAATTCGCATGGGGTAAGACGTATGGGATCTGCAGCAGTAGATCTGGCATACACTGCCTGCGGACGTTTTGATGCTTTCTGGGAATATAACCTTAATGCATGGGACATTGCTGCCGGTATAATAATTCTGCAAAATGCAGGAGGAAAAGTCTCTGATTTTTCAGGTGGAAATAATTTTCTCTTCGGAAAGGAAATTGTTGCAGGAAATCCTTATCTTTTTGAAGAATTTCTGGAGCATGTCCGCAAATTCATGGTCGAATAAGAAAACAAGATAATCAAGTATGTCAGCTATACTTTTCTATATTGCTTATGGGTTTATATGGTTATTAACCCTGCTTCCTATGCCTGTCTTATACCTGAAATCTGACTTCCTGTATTTTATTATATTTCATATTATAGGATACAGAAAGAAAGTAGTTTATGGAAACCTTCAAAACGCTTTCCCTGATAAGGATATGGACGAAATAGACAAAATAGCCCGCAAGTTTTACAAGCATTTTTGTGATTTTATATTTGAAACACTTAAAGAATTACATATGTCTGAAGCTGAAATGACGAAAAGGGTCAGGTACATTAATTCTGAATTAATAAATAAATATTTCAGACAAAAAAGAAGTATTATAGCCGTTGTCGCACATTACTGCAACTGGGAATGGCTTACAGGTTTCTCTCTTCAGACACCATATCATGGAGCATCACTATTTAAACCGCTGAATAACAAGCAATTTAACAAAGTATTTGGTTATATGCGCAGTAAGTTCGGAACGGAAATGATTCCGATGAAACAGGCACTCCGTTCTCTTATAAAGAATAAGCGTGAAAACAGACTAACAATTAACTGCTATATTTCTGATCAAAGCCCGGTAAGAGAAGAATTGGATTACTTCACCCGTTTTCTTAACCAGGACACTGCGGTTTTTATGGGTATTGAAAAAATAGCTATGAAATTCAATCTCCCTGTAGTATATTTCAAAATGAAAAAAATTAAACGTGGTTATTATGAGGTTGAAATAATAAACATAGCTGAAAAACCTAAAGAAACAGTGCCAACTGAAATAACCGAAAAGCATGTGAGATTACTGGAGGAAACAATTTTGGAAGAACCGGCTTTCTGGTTGTGGTCGCATCGCAGGTGGAAGTTCAAACCTTCTGATAAGTTATCATAATATATCCGGTTATTCTTAATATATGTAACTAATCAGTACTTAAAGTAAAGAAGAAGTTTAAAGTGACTAAAGTTAAAAGTGAACTAAAGTTGAGAAGAAGTAATAACTTTAGGCACTTTAGACACTCTAGGCACTTCTTCATTTAGGCATTTTAGGAATTTTAGGCATTCCAAACTTAAGATACTGAATAGTTACTAATATATGAATGAAACCAGTCTGAAAATAAATATAAAAAATCTTTGTATATTAAACTTATGAATGCATTAGGATTTTACCTGCTTTATCCCCTTATCTGGACCTTAACTCTTCTTCCTTTAAGGATTCAGTATTTACTCTCTGATTTGCTTTTTGTTCTTAATTATCTTTTTATTGGTTACCGAAGAAAAGTAGTCTATTTAAATCTCAGAAATTCTTTCCCTGAAAAATCAAATAAAAATATCAGAACAATTGCACGAAAGTTCTACAGGCATCTTTTTGACCAGATGATTGAATCAATTGCTCTGATACATATG
>JAUVHQ010000350.1 GCA_030593185.1 Bacteroidota bacterium | reverse complement strand
CTGGAAAAGTAATTATTAATCTAGGCATCGGAAGTCCTGACCTTGCTCCTTCTCCACTTGTTATAGAGGAATTGGCCAAAAAGGTTGCTGATCCATCCATGCATGGATATCCAAGCTATACAGGATTACCGCAATTCCGCACTGAAATTGCAACCTGGTATCAAAGAGAGTTTGGTGTGAACATTGATCCAGCAAATATGGTTCTACCTCTTTCAGAATCAAAAGAAGGAATTGTATTCACAAGTCGAAGGTGCAATGAATGCTGTTAGTCGAACTTAGTAAACTAAGCGAAGCATTCTCACGAACGAAGTGAGTAACCGATCTCATGACCCAAGGGAACTTAACGAAGTGATCTCACGAACGTAGTGAGTAATAATTTATCCCGAAAGTTCGCAAAGGGATGTCTATGGCAGGCAGAAGCTATTCGGGATCTAAATACATAGCCCAGATAAACCCCGTAAAAATTTCAGAATTTCCAATGGGGTAAACTGTAAGATAAAAGAACAAGTATTTAAGTATAAATAGTCCTTTAGAGGACATGGATTTTTGATTATATTTGTAATAAAGTGGAACAAACTTCCTTTTATCCGGAAATATCGGAGTATTTATGTGAAGTTTATTCCCATTATAAACAAGTTGAACGAAAACCGCCTTCGGCGATAACTTGCAATGGTTTACGTAACTTGGATTTTATTTAACTAAAATTCAATTACCATGAAAAAAAAAGTTTACGTGACCGCATGATCTCCGAGATGCAGATCCGCAATTACAGTCCACGAACGATCAAAACTTATGTGTCCTTAATGGCGGGTCTATCCAGACATTACCATATTTCACCTGAGGTGATCACTACGCAACAATTTAAAGACTACATTGCTTTCCGAACACAACACTTAAATTTTTCTGTTTCAACTGTCAACCAGCTTATTGGAGCATGGAAGCTACTGCAAACAGATATTTTAGGGCGTAAGTGGGAAGACTTTAAAGTCAAACGTCCCAGAAAAGAAAAAAAAATACCTGTTGTACTTTCACGTACTGAAGCTTTAAAGCTAATAAATGTATTGCCTAATATAAAACACAGTGCCTTGCTTTCGCTGGCTTATGCAACAGGAATGAGGCGAAACGAAGTATTGAATATGGAACCCGGGCACATTGATGCTGAGAGGAAGGTTATCAAGGTTGTTGCAGGGAAAGGACATAAACAACGTCAGATCCCTATATCTGATTCATTAATCACGATACTTCGTAACTATTACAAAAAATACCATCCGAAAACGTTTCTTTTTGAAGGATTTGTCCCGGGAAAAAGATATACTGAAACCAGCTTTGCCAAGGTAGTAAGCAGAGCTGCAAAAATGGCGGGCATAAACAAATCGGTTTCCCCTCATGTATTGCGGCATTCATTTGCTACACATATGCTTGAGAAAGGAATAAATCTGAAGAAACTACAATTGATCCTGGGTCATAATGCAATGAAAACAACCTCTATTTACTTGCATGTAGCCAACCTGGATAATCTTAATCTGCCTGACTTGACCAGTGAAGACGAAAAAAGCTAAAGGCATGGAAGGCGTTGAAAACAAAAAACATACACATGAGCTTGCTCATATCCTGGCGCAGTTCGGTGAACAATACCACAAGCAATACAACAGCTGCTTCGAGCAACAAAAGGCAATGAGAGCCATCATGTCCTGCCGCACTTCTACAATTGGAGGACACACCGCACGTTGCAATAATTGCGGGTTTGAAAAACATGCCTACAACTCATGTCGCAATAAGCATTGCCCAAAATGCCAGTTTATTAAACAGGAACAGTGGGTGGATAAGCTTAAAGGACGACTGTTACCAACCAGGCACTTTCACCTGGTATTTACTATGCCACAAGAATTAAACAATATTTTTTACATTAATCAGCGGTACTGTTATGGCAAGCTTTTTTCAGCTGCATGGCAAGCAGTACATAAAGCAACCGCCAATCCACGGCTTTTAGGAGCACAAACGGGAGCTGTTGGCCTACTACATACCTGGACACAAACATTAATGTATCATCCGCACATCCATATGATTGTACCAGCCGGAGGACTATCTGAAGACCAGGTTGAATGGGTCAGCAGTGGGTATAAGTTTTTTGTCCCCATTAAAGTAATTGGAAATATTTTCAGGGGAATATTGTGCCGATACATTGAAAAAGGAATAAAAGATGGAGACATTATGTTGCCGCAGGATATTATCTGGAGCAAACTTAAAAATAAACTATATGAAAAAAACTGGATAATATATGCCCAAAAACCGTTGGGTGGGGTGAACAGTGTTTTACAATACTTGGGAAGGTATGCTCATCGGGTAGCAATATCAAATAGCAGGATAGTAGAATTAAAAGAAGGAAATGTTTCTTTCCGGTATAAAGACAACCGGAACCATGGAGTTCAGAGAATAATGACTATTCAATCTGTTGAGTTTATCCGGAGGTTTTTGCAACACATACTACCTAACAATTTTTACAAAATCAGGTATTACGGAATATTAGCATCTATACATACCAGTTCATTAAGAGAGCAATGCCTGGCACTTATCGGCAAGATAACCTTTTT
>JAUVHQ010000086.1 GCA_030593185.1 Bacteroidota bacterium | reverse complement strand
CTTATATAGAAACCGGAGGAAATAAGAAAGACCAGGTTTCCCGGATGTTCAATAATATTGCCTGGCGTTATGATTTTCTGAATCATTTTCTTTCTTTTGGATTTGATCGTAGATGGAGGAAAAGAGCGATTCATATCCTTTCACAAGCTTCGCCTGAAACGATACTTGATGTAGCTTGCGGAACAGGTGACCTGTCAATAGAAGCGCTAAAGCTAAAACCCCGGAAAATAATTGGGGTAGATATATCTAAGGGTATGCTTGCAAAAGGGAGAGAAAAGCTGGGAAGAAAGAACCTTAAAAATATAATAACACTTGTTCAGGGCGATTCGGAAGCATTACAGTTTGATGATGAGACGTTTGATGCTGCAATGGTCGCGTTTGGGGTACGGAATTTCGAAGATCTGAATCAAGGTCTTGCTGAGATGTTAAGAGTGCTAAAGCCGGGTGGTCTGTTAGTTGTGCTTGAATTTTCAAAACCACGGAGTACGTTTTTTAAGAATATATTTAATTTTTATTTTTTCCGGATTTTACCGTTTGTGGGAAGCCTGTTTTCAAAGGATGCATCGGCATACAGGTATCTGCCTGCATCAGTAAATACTTTTCCTGACAGGACAAATTTTCTGGATATTATGAGAAAGACCGGCTTTACAGATACCTGTTTTGAAGAGTTAACTATGGGAATTGCATGTTTATACTATGGAAAAAAAGAGCTGTAGAGTAAAATAATTCCAGACTATATTTAGTTTATCTAGTAAGTACTTAAAGTGATTGAATAATTAAATGATTAAATGATTAAATGGGAACTCGTAACCCGTAACCCGCTTCGTCCGCCGTAGTGGTAACGAAGGTGGATAACTCGTAACACTTTTATATAAATTTGCATAGATATCTTCTCATATTGTTATTATTATGCCCTGCAATCCTTTTTGCACAAAGAAAGAAAGTACGGCACGATCCTGTATATGATAAAAAACCGGTACATTTTGGTTTTACGGTTGGGTTAAATACAATGGATTTTAATGTTGATTTATCAGGTGATTCTTATGCAAAAGATACACTCTATGCTGATGTGAGCCGGTTAAGTCCGGGTTTTAATGTGGGAATAGTATCAAATTTTAGACTGAACGAATATTTTGATCTTCGTATTCTGCCGGGAATTACTTTTGGACAGAGAACGATCTCTTACCATAAGGACAACAAGATTTTCAGTGATGATAACAAGATTGAGTCATCGTTCCTGGAGTTCCCGATGATTATAAAGTATAAATCAAGACGGATAAATAATTTCAGACCATACCTTATCGGGGGTGCAAATTACCGCATAGATCTGGCAGCCAGGAAAGAATATGATGATAAGGATAAAGTTTATCTGAGGTTAAAAAAATCTGATATATATTATGAGGTTGGTTTTGGGATCGATTTTTACAATAAATATTTTAAATTATCCACGGAACTGAAACTTGCAGTGGGAATGCGTGATGTACTTGTACATGATCCCGCCACAAGTAAGCCTCATTTTGTTACAGCCATTGACAAACTACAGTCAAATCTCTGGCTTATATCCTTTCATTTTGAATAACCCCGGGTTTTCCGCCTGAATTCTGAGCAGATTATAGCTGCTGCCATTGATACATTAAGGGAATCAATACTTTCTGTAATATCAGAAAAACAGGGGATTCCTATTTTTTGAGTAATATATTTCTCAATAGAAGAACTTATTCCGGCAGACTCATTTCCAAGCAGTATTATTCCATTCGCACTCAGATCACAATCATAAACCGGCTTACCGTCAAGATAAGTTCCATATACAGGAAAATTGCTTTCAGATATCCTGTTCATCAAATCAAACAAATTAATATAATGCACTTTTACCCGGAGAATTGCCCCCATGCTAGCCTGAACAACTTTTTGATTAAAGACATCAACACTATCAGGTGAACAGATAATATTACTGATCCCAAACCATGCAGCAGTACGAATAATTGTTCCGAGATTCCCCGGGTCCTGTATGGTCTCAAGAACGAGAGTGAGATTATTCAGTATTTCATTCCAATTTATCACGAATTCCGGTTTTTCAACAATAGCAAGAACATTATGAGGGGTTCTTAGTGAACTTATTTTTTTCAACTCATTATATTCTACATTGATAATCTCTTCAATATTTTGCAAAACATGCTCAGGAAGTGTTTCTGTCCATCTGGTTTGGGCAACCAGCAAATTTATGTTCCAACCGGCGTTTATAAACTCACGCACAACTTTATCACCTTCGATAATAAATTGCCCTGATTCATCCCGGGTTTTCTTATTATCCAATGATTTGATAAATTTTATCTTGTTCTTACTTAACATAAATGATATTATGAATGTATCAGATTAATCCAGATTTCAAATATTAACCCGGCAATGCAAAGTAATAAAAAATTGGTAACTAATCAGTCGGCAGTCGGCAGTCCACAATCAGCAGTTGCTCTTGCAATGGATATTTATCACGCAGCAAGAATTTTCCTAAAGATGAACTATGCTCTTTGACCACTCAGATAAGAAAATCCTCAAGATCTGTTTGTTCAAATACATAATCACATGATTCAAAATTCTGAAAAGTATAAATAGTACGGTTTTTAAATTGCCGACTGCTGATTGAAGATTGCCGACTTAAAAATGCAAAGTATAATGATATTAGCCATTTTAGACATTCCAAACTTTTTATGCTGAGCGCAGCCGAAGCGAAGACACTGAATAGTTACAGATTTTGTAGTTCATATTAATTATATTTGCCCTCGAAAAGGAGAATGTTAACTACAAGTTTTGAGAATTCATATATTAAATAAAAACATTTCAGTATTACATGTCCGGTATATAATCGGTCTTTCACTAATTGTTTTTGTGTCGTGTAATCCAACTAAATACATACCTGAAAACAAGACCCTTCTTGATAATAATTTTATTCATTTTGATCAAAAAACAAAAAGTATCAGTAAAAGTGAGCTTAAATATTATATAAAGCAAAAGCCTAATAAAAAGATTTTTGGATTTCGATTTCATCTTGGACTGTATAATTTGTCAAATCAGGAGAAAGAAAAATGGCCCCATAAATGGTTGCGCACTATTGGTGAAGAACCTGTGATATTTGATGAATTTCAAACCGGGAAATCCAGTAAGGATATTGAATCCTTCCTTGTTCATAAGGGATACTTCAATGCTTCTGTAAATGATACAATTTTCACCAAAAAGAAAAAAGCACAGGTTATTTTTCGGGTTCGTTCCGGTATCCCTTTTAAAATCAGAAAAATATATTATCAGATCGAAGATACAGCAATTGCTAAAATCATTCTGGCAGATACAATTTCATCAGTCATCCGTACCGGAAAAAAATATGATGTTGATATTCTTCAGCAGGAAAGGTTAAGAATTGAACGACTAATTAGAAACGATGGATATTATAATTTTTCGAAAGAATATATTTCTTTTAAGGCTGACAGTACTGTTAGTGATCATCAGCTTGATCTTACTTTGGTAGTAAATAAGTATCGTATACAAACAGCTTCAAACCAGATACTGAAAGTCACTCATCGAAAATATAAAATAAACAAAGTTTTTATTTACCCCGGTTTTGATCCGCAATCAGCCCTTGCTGATCCCGGTAAGTATTATCAGGATCTTGATACTTTTAATTATGACGGATTTTATATAATGGGCAGGGATAGTAACTTTCTGGTCAAATCCAAACGGATTCTTCAATCGAATTATATTAAAGGAGGTCAATATTACGACCAGACTGATGTGGAGCAAACCCGTTTACATTTGACATCACTCGATGTTTACAGGTCTATCAATATTAATTTCAAAGAAGTTGAAAATGCAGGAAAGCAAGAAGATGACTATTTACTGAATTGTCACATTCAATTGATACCCATTACCCTTCAATCTTATACCATTGAGCTTGAAGGCACGAATTCGGCAGGAAATTTAGGTGGAGCAGTTAATTTATTATATAAGCACCGCAATTTGTTTAGAGGATCTGAAGTTCTTGATCTTAAGTTGAAAGGGGCTTTTGAAACACTTACTGAAAAATCAGGCACTTTACAAAATACACTTGAACTGGGTACAGAAGCAAGAATCAATTTTCCAAAATTCCTTTTTCCTTTCCTTGATGCCGAAAAATTCATTAAGAAATATAACCCCGAAACCTTTTTGTCATTCGCTTATAATTATCAGAAAAGGCCTGTTTTTACAAGGACTATTGCAAATATTTCTTTTGGATATCACTGGCAATCATCAAAATACTCCACACATATAGTGAATCCGCTGGAAATTAATGCAGTGAAGCTACCGGTTATTGATCCCGATTTTGCCCAAAAACTCGATACAACTACCTACCTTGCCTATAGTTATAAAGATGTATTGATCACGGCTCTGAATTACAGCTACATTTACAATAATCAGAATATAAAGAAGGTGGCTGACTATACTTTCATTCGCCTTAACATGGAGTCTGCCGGAAATTCATTATCCGGTTTACTGAATATTTCAAACCGGAAAATTGAGAATGAAAACTACAGTATTTTAGGATTGGAATACGCACAATATCTTAAAGGGGATATTGATTTTCGGTATCATCATTATATTAATAAGACGGACCAGCTTGTGTACCGTGCTTTTTTGGGTGTTGGTTATCCATATGGAAATTCGCAGGCGATGCCATTCGAGAAGCAATATTTCGGTGGAGGGGCTAACGGTATTCGTGCGTGGCATGTCAGAGAGCTTGGTCCGGGCTCTTATGATCCCGGTGATGTCACATTCTACAATCAAACTGCTGATATAAAATTTGAAACAAACCTTGAATACAGGTTTAAACTTTTTTGGGTACTTGAAGGAGCTTTGTTCCTTGACGCAGGTAATATCTGGTCTATAAGGCAGGAAGATGAACGACCAGGTTCTGTTTTCCAATGGGATAAATTCTATGATGATATTGCATTAGGTACCGGATTTGGTACAAGGTTTGATTTTTCATTCTTCATTTTTCGCCTTGATCTGGGAATGAAGCTTAGGGATCCTGCTATTAATGGTAGTAATAAATGGGTTATGGCTAACGGCGGAGTGAACTTCAAGGATGATTTTACCCTACATCTTGGAATTGGTTATCCGTTTTAACATAAAATTTTAAATAATAGTTCGTTTTTTGCAAATTTGTTGATTTTTTGTAACTAATCAGTCGGCAGTCCACAGTCCACAGTCGGCAAGAAAGAAAAGAACAATCAAATAATTATAACACAATGGCAACTGAATTTGGAAACTTAACTGTATAAAAGTATAAATAACCCGGTCTTCAAATTGCCGACTGCTGACTGAAGATTGCAGACTAAAAATTCAAAGTATAATGAGATTAGCCATTTTCCAAACTTTTTATGCTGAGCGCAGCCGAAGCGAAGACACTGAATAGTTACGACTTTTTAATTGATAATTTTTTTCAACATAATATTTAACATTTATGGATCATCAGGATTTACAACCACGGGGTAGTTTTACCAGTAAATTTGGAGTGATTGCAGCAGCCGCGGGTTCAGCGATCGGCCTTGGAAATATATGGCGATTCCCCTATGTTGTCGGAGAGAATGGCGGGGGAGCTTTCCTGGTTGTTTACTTGTTGTTTATTATAGGAATTGGTATTCCGGTAATGATGTCTGAATTTGTCATTGGCAGACGGTCACTACGAAATCCATATGGTGCATTTAAAAAACTGGCACCTGGTAAACCATGGTTTCTTGTTGGTTTAATGGGTGTTGGAGCTGCTTTTATGATACTGGCTTTTTATAGTGCTGTAGCAGGATGGACTCTTGAGTATCTTTTCCAGTCTGTTACCAATGCATTCGAGGGAAAATCTTCAGAAGAGCTTACCGGTATGTTTGATGCTTTCCGGGAAGGATCCATAAGGCCTATTTTATGGATGTTGATATTTATGGCTATGACAGCCTGGATAATTTTAGCCGGGGTCCAAAAAGGTATTGAAAAATATACGAAAGTTTTAATGCCATTACTGTTGGTGTTGATTATTATTTTGGATATCAGGGCAGTGACATTACCGGGTGCATCTGAAGGATTATCTTTTCTGTTTAAGCCCGATTTTTCAAAAATCACGGGTAAAACTGTTTTGGAAGCGCTTGGGCAGGCTTTCTTTTCATTAAGTATCGGTATGGGAACACTTATAACCTATGGTTCATATATAAGAAAAAAGGAAAATCTTGCAAATACAGCTCTGAGCGTTTCATTAGCTGATACCTTTATAGCAATTCTTGCCGGAATTGCTATTTTTCCTGCTGTTTTTGCTTTTGGTATTGATCCTGCTTCTGAAGAAGGTTTGGTATTTATTACTCTTCCGAAAATATTCCAGCAGATGCCCGGAGGATACATTTTCTCCCTGATGTTCTTTATTCTTCTCACAGTAGCTGCATTAACTTCTACTATCTCAGTTCTTGAAGTCGTAGTTGCTTATTTTATTGAAGAATTAAAAATGAGCAGGAAGAAAGCTACCATTCTTGCGGCAGCTTCTATATCCGTTTTGGGAGTTTTTGCTGCTGCATCCTGGGGATGGGCATCTAACCTGACATTGTTTGGTTCAAATATTTTTCAAATAATGAACTTTACATCTGCCAATATTCTTCTGCCGGTAGGAGGATTCTTTATTGTAATATTTATTGGATGGTCACTCAAAGCCAGGATAGCCGGAGACGAACTAACTAATTCGGGAAGCCTTAGGGGTAGATATTTGCCTGCTTTTATATTTATTGTAAAGTTCATTGCACCTATTGCAATTGCAATGGTTTTCCTTTATAAACTTAGGATATTTGGAAATTAAGCATTTCCGTTTTTGTTGTGAGAATTTTTTACTTTGTGAAGCTATGTTCTTAATTTGGTATCCTGACAACTAACTGAAACTTATGATCCGCAATTTTCTAAAACAATACTTTACTTTCTCAAAAGCAGAAAAGAATGGAACCCTGGTATTGGTTGTTCTTATAATTCTTGTTTTGGCAGGATATCTTTTTTTACCAAAGATTATTGTTAACCGGTCAACAGACTATTCTGATTTTGAAAAAGAGATTGAGGCATTTGAACAATTGATTAGTAGTGCAGAAGATGATGTTTTACCTTTGAAAAACAGGGATAAATCATTTGAAAACATGGATGATATTCAGTTTTTTGAATTTGATCCGAATGTTCTTTCGGTTGATAAGTGGAAGCATCTTGGCCTCTCTGATAAAACAATAAACACTATCAGAAAATATTTGAAGAAGGGCGGTCGGTTTTATAAGCCCGAAGACCTTAAGAAGATATATGGTTTGAAAATGGATTGGTATAAACTGGCAGAGCCATACATACAGATTAAGGAAATTGATGGCCCGGATATAAAAACCAGTACACGTGTAATAATCAATGATAAAAAAGTACAATTAGTTGAGCTTAATTCAGCTGATTCTCTCTTACTTGTTGATTTACCGGGTATTGGTCCGGTTTTAGCCGGAAGAATATTGAAGTACAGGAACCTGTTAGGAGGATTTGTCATGAAAGAACAACTTCTTGAAGTGTATGGTTTACCGTATGAGACATTTGAAATTATTAGTCGGGCAGTTAATATTGATACAACTGGAATAACAAGAATTGATCTTAATAAAGCCGATTTTTCAAAATTAATCAGACACCCCTACCTGGATGTTTATACAGTTAAGGGTATATTAAATTACAGAGATATTCAGGGAAATATTAAAGATGTTAACGAATTAAAAACCAACAGAATAATTCCCGAAGAAAGTTTTTCAAGGATCAAACCGTATATTGTGGCAAGTATTGAGAAATCAAATTGAAATTTTAATTCTTTTTATTTGATTAGAGTCAAAAATAGTATTAAATTTAGTTAATAATTTGATAGATTTCCAGATCATTGAACTGTAACAATAATTATCTGGTTAGAGTTATCAGTCAAATTTTCATTTATTTTTTAGAAATCTGTTTGATAATGAGATATCAATTTATAAATTTGCGGCTCAATTTTAAACAAAAAAAGTTAATATGATTGTAATACCAGTAAAAGAAGGTGAAAATATAGAAAGGGCGCTGAAGAAGTTCAAACGAA
>JAUVHQ010000329.1 GCA_030593185.1 Bacteroidota bacterium | reverse complement strand
GGCCATAAGCCGTGAATTTTACCGATTTCCCAAAAGGAGGGGAGGGGCGATTCTTAAAAACAAGGTGATAAAGCATGGGAATGAGAAATATAGCGATAAGCAATGATGAGAACAGGGAAAAAGCCACGGTCCACGCTTCGTCTTTAAACAACTCGCCTGATGCACCATGCAGATAGACTATAGGTAAAAACACAACAATGGTAGTAATGGTTGAGGCGATGATCGCCCCGCTTACCTCTGATGCCCCTTTTATAGCTGCCTCTTTTACAGATAAGCCACTTTCATGGTTTCTGAAAATATTTTCCATTACCACGATTGCATTATCAACCAGCATACCGGCTCCTAATGCCAGTCCTCCCAGAGTCATAATATTCAGTGTGAGATCGGCAAAATACATCATATTGAAGGTGGCAATGATTGAAATTGGTATTGCCAGACTGATGATCAGGGTGGTGCCAAAACGCCTAAGGAAAATGAAAAGGACAAAAATGGCTATAACGATTCCAATCAGAGCTGTTTGTTCAACCTCCTTTATGGCAGAAATAATAAAATATCCCTGATTGGCAACAATGTTCAGGTGATAACCGGGGAGAGCTTTTTCAATGTTTTCAAGAGATTCGGAAATCTGCCGTACTGCTTTAATTGTATTGAACCGGGTTTCCTTGTAAATAGAAAGACCTATGCACCGTTGGCCATTGAGTCTGACAATATTGACCGGCTTTTGGTTTACCATTTCAATTTTGGCGACATCTTTTAAAAACACAGGTGCTTTCCCGGTATTGGAAGGCCCGGCGGCAGGGTCTGTCTGTTCCACTGATTTATAACCAACTATAATATTTTGAAAATCCTTCACCTCATTCAGAATACTTACTCCTTTCACCACGTATTGAAGCCCCATTTCAGATACGGTACCACCGGAAACATTCCGGTTGTAGTTTTGAATTTGGCGGCTGATATCATCCAGGCTCAGATTAAATGCTTTTAACTTATAATTATTGGTGGAGATTTGGATTTCACTTTCTTCCTGTCCGGAAAGTTTCACATCGGCTATCCCTTCGAGTCTCACCAGTTCGTTCCGGATATAATTTTCAGCCACTTTGCGCAATTCGTTCATGTCTGAAATTCGTTCATGGGTCAGGGCAATGAGCATAACAGGAGCGGTATTCGGATCATGTTGAGTAATATTCATTTCTTCAATTTCCTTCCCCTGTCCAAATGATGAGAGGTTTTTCTGGAGGTCGAGAAATGCTTCATCCATGTCTGTATCCCAACTGTATTCAACATTTATTTGAGCCGATCCCACCATGCTTACAGAGGAGACCTGGACTACACCCTTCTGCCTTATGGCAATGGATTCGATATTCTCGACATACTGTTTCTCCATTTCTTCAGGTGGTCGTTCTCCGGCTTTTATTTCTACAAAAATGCGTGGATTATTCAAGTCGGGAAACAGATCAACACCAAGCTTATTATACGAGATACCCCCAAGCAACACTATGCCAAGAACGATCATTGAAATAGTTACCGGGAAATTTATGGCGAATGCTGTAAGTTTTTTCATTCTTATAAAAAAGAGTTAAACATTTATATCTTAATTAATGTCAGTTCCTCAAGTCAAACAAATTCTGAATTAAAGCACCAAAAAACAAAAAACAAAAAACAAATAAATTCCAAATATCAATTATCAAATGACCGAAACTGTTTTGATCATTGAATTTTTGAATATTGTAATTTATTTATTCACAAAATAATTAATTTTCAAAGGTGTTCATGAGACCACTTCGTTAAGTTTAAATTTGGTGCTTGTCATTTGTGATTTTTACTATTTAATTTTTATTTAAACTATCAGACTTTTTTGACAGACTCTATTTTATCACTTTCACTTTTGACCGGTTTCTTAGGGTTTCAAATCCTTTAGTCACCAGACGATCATTCAGGGAAAGTCCTTTTATAATTTCAGCTTCTTCCTGGTTTTCAAGTCCGATAATTATTTCCCGCTGGAAGGCTGTGCCCTGTTCCACAACAAATACTTTTTTTCCGGTTGGACCGGACAGGATAAGATCTTTTCGAATAACAATAGTGCTGTCCTTGCTCCTGATGATGATATCAGCATTTACAAACATCCCGGGTTTAAGCAGGAGCATGGGATTACTTATCAGTATTTTTCCTTTGAAAGTGCGGGTTTCTGTATTTATTGCCGGGGATAGCTCATTGATCTTCCCGCTCAGCGTATCTTCCGGCAGGGTATAATTTGTTATTCTCACCATCTGACCCGGTTTTACCGTTGACAAATACTTTTCGGGAAGGTTTGTTTCCATATACATCTTTTTATAATCAAGCAATTCCAGTAGCAACTCCGCGGTATTAATCCGGGTACCCGGTGTGAAATAAGGCAGGTTTACAATTACACCGGTAATGGGAGCTTCAATGGTCATTTTATCCAACATCAATTGTGCATTCTCGTAGGCATATCTTGCATTGATATAGGAGACTTCGGCATTTCGCAATTCGCGCAGGGTAACACCCCCTTTATCAAAAAGTGACTTTTGTTTTTCATGTTCCTGCTGCGATATTTCAAGGTTTAACCTCTTTGATTCAATGGCAATATTGTTTTCATATTCCATATCCTCAAGGTGTATAAGTGTTTGTCCTTCTTTTACTTTATCGCCTAATTTAAATGACTTTCCTGTTGCTGGATTGATCATCAGTTTATAATTGCCGGTAATCTCTGCTTTCATCTCCGCTTTACTAAGAGCCATAGCAGTACCTGTAGTATTTACATATTCTTCAATTGCCCCGGCTTTTATATCCATAACAGATACAGGAATAGCAAGATCTGTTTCGGTATCATTGTCTGGCCTGTTGCAAGAAGTGATAGTTAATATGCCAATAATTAAGATAGA
>JAUVHQ010000287.1 GCA_030593185.1 Bacteroidota bacterium | reverse complement strand
CCCGGATAAGATTCCGGATCGGAGCCATATGATGGATCAGATCATCGGTAGCCAATGAGTAAACAGTACCGCAACAGTTCCAGCGTGGTAACTCTTCGACATCAATGTCAAGTTGCTTCAAAGCGTATAACGCCGAATCTTCAAAATTTCTGGCATTTGCCTTTAATGTACATCCCGGATAATACGTTATCTTCATCAAATAATTCTTGTACTTAAAAAATATTATTATTCAGTTTTTACATTATCTTTTAAATTGAACTTATAACAATTAACATATAACTTTTAACATTTTACTTTACTTCTATCCAACGTACTGATTAGTTACAAAATATTAAATATATTTCTTCATATTATTATTACGATGTGAATTTTCTGAAGTTGCTTATCAATGCAATTGGAGGAACGTCTTCCTTTTCCTGGTCTGTTAATTTTTCGATATGAACATGGTCTTGTCTTTTACGTAATATGATCTGCCTGATTGCTTCAAATACCTCTGCAATATTAATTCCTTTTGGGCATCGGGTATTGCAGGTCATACAGGATGCACAGATCCATATTGATTTGGATTGGAGTAATTCATCTTTAAAACCAAGCTGGGCGAACCGAATAATTTGATTTGGAAGAATATCCATTTCTGAGACAGCTGGACAACCAGCAGAACATTTGCCGCACTGATAACATACAAGAAGGTTTTGTCCGCTTAACTCCTGAACTTTCTGAATGAACGGATCCCGGATCTTTTTTCTTGATATATTTTTTCTCATTTATTGTTATAATGAATAGCCATAAAGATAAGTTATAAAAATAAGGTTATAACTTTTTGTTGTTATAATTTTCAACTATTGTAACAAAAGAACACAAAAAAAAAAATTCATTAAAAAAAATGAGATATTTTAATATGATTGATGTTATGTTTCTAAACATATTGAATAAAATGGCTGGTAGTAAGAATACTATGAGTTGATACACGAACCTGAAATATGTAGATCCGGTTTGCAATCGGATGAATTAAATCGATTCAGTTTTTACTGTAATCCGCCTGGCGGATAGGTGCAATCAGGATATGAACTGATATTATCCCTAAACCTCCGAACTCGCAGGTTTTTTTGTTAAGGTTTATTAAATATTTTACTTGATAAAAGATTGTAATTATATTAACTTTACATGTAATAGGCTCTTATAAACTCAACAAAATTGCAGAATATTCAGTCTTTAATACAAAACACAATATAAAATAACAACTGCAAATAAAGCAACCTTTTCATTTATTAACCCATCTTATATATTACATAGAATATAGCCTCTCCGGTTTCACTACTTTTGTTATTGAATATTATGGAGAAAAGCCTGCAGCTATATTTTGTAATAATAAAATCAAACACACAAGTTTGAATCTCTGGCGTACAGCCAATAACTGTCCATTTATTAATAATTTTTAATTAATTTAAGCTAATAGCTATGAAAACAAAATCTGTTTTATTAATTATTGTAACTGTTTTTTTTACTACTGTCCTTAGTAATAAAAATTTCGCTCAGGAATCAATTGATCAGAAAGCGAAAATGTTAGACCTGAAATTACAGTTACTGGATTCCAAACTGGAATTATTAGACTCAAAAATTAAAATATGGGAGTCAAAACCCGCTGAATTAGATATCAGACTGCATGAAATTGATGACAAGATAAAAGCCATGAATTTTGACCCGGCCGGTATTAATTTAAAATTTCTTGAAGTTGATGCAATGATACAGGAATTAAAAGAAGTAAACATCCCGGTTATAATGCCTGTACCTGCTATTCAGGAACAAGAGGTAGAATTTTATAAGGAATACAAATCTGCCATAATGCTTAATCCTGTCAGCCTGTTTGAAGGAACATTTAATTTATCGTATGAACGATTACTTACTGATAAGTTTTCAATTAATATTTCTGCTTTGGCAACCTATGCAACAGAACAGGGTATGTCCCAATATTTTTTCAAAAATCAAAGATTTGAGTATTTCAATGCATTATCCGATTCCTATGAAATTTATAAAGGAGAATCTATCGCAGGTACAGGCATAGTGTTACAAGGTAAAAATTATCTTATGGCAAATTACAAAACTAAGAATAAGGCACCTTTAGGTCTGTATGCTGCTCCGCAATTAATGTACAGAAGAATCTGGATTACCGGTGAAACAATGGAATATAATGTAGATGAAGATGAATGGGTGGAAAAAGAAATCAAACAGCGATTGAATATCTGTTCCGCTGGAGTAGTGCTTGGAACTAAAATACCTGTTTTGAAAGTATTATTTGTAGATATTTATGTCGGCGGAAATATTAGATTAAGTAAATATGACGAGGAATCCGGATTAACAAAATATAAAAAATGGTATAATATAGATTATTCCGGTGTTTTCCCAACTGCAGGAATTGGTATAGGTATTTTAAAATAACTCTTACAACTTTATAGCAGCATCAGCCAATTAACAATTAATGTTTTACCAGGATGTAGTTCTTAAATTCACCAAGTCTTTTGCCTCTAAGCACATTTTTTTCAATCCAGGATATTAACCTGTATTTAAGTTTGTCATGCTTACTTCGTATCGGATTCCTGTTTTTTCGCGGGCCGGTAAAACGCAATTGGTGTTTCCAGTAAAAATCATCTATCCAACCCTTCATTACTTTTGGATGACTTCCGTTGAAGTATTTCAGTTTTGACAGGTTCCCATAATCAAATAGATGATTGAATTTTTGTTCTTTCTCGAGTTTCTCAACATTTCTCCAACCCTGGTGATTAGTGCTAAAAGCCCTTATCTTATTTTGCATTAATTCAGGTGGACGTACCCAACCATAATGGTAAATAAAAGCATTTACCGGTTCAACTTTTAATTTGTAAGTATTCTTTTGCTGCCGGAAATCTATTCCGTTAAAATCCGGTATCCTCCTGAAAGATTGTGCTGATTCCCAGGAATGAATATCAGGATCATTCCTTATTATTCTGATTTCTTTCCGATACCAGCAATGGTTATCCTGAATGTGATAATAATCTCCCCAGAAATGAAAATAATTAAACAACAAACCCTCTACAGATTTATCTTCATAAAGTTTCTCACATTTTTTTTGAATAACCGGAAGGTATTTTTCATGAACTACTTCATCTGACTGAAGATAAAAAAGCCAATCTCCCGAGCAATGTTGTTTTGCGATATCAGTTTGGTGAGCATGTTCCATTCCCCTGGGGTATTTCTCAATATCCCATATTGTATCAACAATCTTAATTTTCTTACTGTCAATACTATCTATCTCTTCACGAGTAGTATC
>JAUVHQ010000081.1 GCA_030593185.1 Bacteroidota bacterium | reverse complement strand
CTCTAAAAAGAATCTTATGATTTTGTTTAACATATCTCTGAATATTTTTGAATGTCATGATTTTGTTTAAGTTTTGATAAAAGAATTATCTGCATCAATCCAGCCGTTGTAGAATACATACTTGAATGATTGATATTACTTACACAAAATGACTAACAGAGGTATGTCTGTAATAAAGATAATTTGGCTTGTATGGCAACCGGTGGGGGAGATTCAGCGTAATTTAAAATTTCTGTTTCAATGTTGCCCGGAGCATTAAAAAAATAAACTAACACCAACGGGAAAAGAATATCAAAGCTTGCAATCCGGGTATTTTCGAAAGAAACAGGTGTAACTAAATCTTCTTCAAGCTGAAAATACTCCGTTTCATTGTGACAACAATTAGAGTTTCCCATATTGTCACAACATGGCTCTGCTTCCGAATTTATTGATACTTCAACTAAACGTGAACCACAATAATGTTTAGATACAGAAAAGCCAATCGTTGTAGTTAACAATAAAAGGACTAATATGATATGTGCTGTTTTTCTAAACATGCTACAAAGATGGTGACTTAATTTGGAATCGTTTTATATAATTATGGAAAAGACTTATATCTTTTTTGGATTTAGCCTTACCTCCGGTGAACTCACAAGCTCGGTTCATTGAATTCATGAATTTTTCAGGTTAGACTTTATCTAAAGGATTTCGCTTTTTTTTCTTCGATTTTTTGAATTGAGAAGGTGAAAAACCTGTATTTTTTTTAAACTGGTTAGATAGATGCTGAACGGAGCTATACCCAACGTGATATGATATTTCAGTTAAAGAGAGCTCATCATAAATTAAAAGTTCTTTTACTTTCTCTATTTTCTGATTGATTATATATTTTTCAATAGTCGTATCTCCAACTGAAGAAAACAGTTTGCTCAAATAAGAATAATCGTAGCCCAATTCTCTTGCAATGAAATCCGATATATTCACATTATCAGGAATTTCTTTTTCGTGATGGATAATTTCAATAATGGTAGTCTTTATTTTTTCAATTATTTTACTTTTCTTATCATCAATAAGTTCAAAGCCATTGTCGTTTAATGCTTTATCAATCTTAATAATTATCTCATCCTTAATTTGTCCTTCTAATTCCACTTTACCCAATTCAATGTGTTCCACCATAAGCCCGATTTTTTTAATTTCTTCTTCTACAGTCTTAATACATCTTGGACAAACCATGTTTTTTATGTATAAAGTAGTTCTGTTCATGTTACAAAGTTAAAAGATTTGTCTTTGTAAAAAATGAATACCGAAAGTTTCCGGTGATGGTTTGTCAGGAGATAGGAGTCTTGGAAAAAGAGGGTGCCTCGTATTGAACAGTTAATTACGTTATTCTGGCATTGGTAACACTTAACTAAAAATTCATAACCTAATGACCCCGGTGAAATATTGCTTCGCTATTCATGCGAAGGTAACTGGTAATCTTCACGGTAAGAAGCCAGATGCCTGTTTACTTTCGAAATATACATGTCTTTGAGCGTGATCATTATCCCGGTTTCTTCCACATCGCCAAAATCATTATTGATAATAGTACCAAAGGTCTTCATTGTTGGGGATAAGTTCATATATGCGTTAATTAGAGGCGGGACATTTTCGCCTAATTTTCGAACCTGTTGGGAAAGTAACTTGTAATCTTCCATGTAATCTTTACCGGTCAATAAAGAAGTGATTTCCTTTCTTTCAAGGTCAAGAGGCATAGGATCAAAGGGTGTTACAAGTTTGTCAGGATCACCAAAGTGCTTGTAGAGGAAATGCAAAATTATATCCCTTGCAAACCTGTCGAAATGCGTATACATGGTTACTTTACCAAAGAAATAACGCATTCCGGGGTTGTCAATTACAAGTGCTCCCAAACCATCCCATAGATTGTCAAGGGCAAACAAACCTTTTCGTCTTTTACCGGAAGCAAGAAAAGGTTGAACAAATGAACGTCCCAACTCAATCATGTGTGGCAGATAAGTTTTCTTGAATTTCTCAGAGAACTTAAAATAATGAGATGTTGATAATTTATTAAAGTCAAAACAATCCTTTTCTGCCTCCATGCATTTGTAAAAACGATAACCCCCTAATATCTCCTGATCTTCCGGATCCCAGACAATTAGTTGCTGATAAGAATCTTCCCGGGTATCCATTTCATCAATATCAACCTTCTTTCCGGTTCCGCCTCCTGCATGCCTGAAAGCCATTTCTCTTAGCCTGCCAATTTCCTGCATGAGCATAGGGGAATTATGGTGAGTGAAAATATAAATTTCATTGTTCCCGTAATTGGTTTTACGTACAAACCGTTCCGGCACTAGTTCTTTAATTAGTTTTTCTCGCGGTATTGAAGGAATAATAGCTTCCATGGAAATAATCAATTATTTTATTGTAAAGTAAAGATACAGATAATAAATAAAATTTTTCAGGATAACGTGTAGTTATTTTGGAACATGGGAATAGATGGAATAGTGGAAGAATGACTGTACTGGGGCGCATCCTTAGCGTACTTGGCGGTTAATTCTTTAATAAATATAACCGCAGAGTTGCAGTGTGAAAAGTAAAGAGCAAAAAAGTATAGTTAACATATAACTTTTAACTTATAACATAATAATACTGGAATACTGGAATAATGAGGTGTTTGAGAAAATTTATGAATTAAGCAGTTAGACAATTATCAGGATATTGAATTTAATGAGACTTCTTTTCCTTCACCAAGAGAATATACGATCTTTTTTACCTTAAGTGCCCATGCTTGAGGTGATAATGTTTTGTCAAACATTCTGTATGGTATTGGTTCTCCAAACCTGACAATTATTTTCTTATTTTTTTGTTTAAACATTTCATTAGCCAGGTAAACCATTTCAATATTTGATTTTATTCCCAGCAAAATCCTAAGGTTGGCAAGATTATAAAAGAAATTGGAATTACGGCCTGTGAAATGCACGGGGACAATATCCCTCTTATGTTTTACGGCTTTGGTAATAAAATGCTTTTTCCATTCAAGGTCTTCAATTTTCCCTTTCTTTTTTCTGGAACATAAACCTGCAGGGAAATAGAGGATTTGATCATCTGAAGCGTATGATTTTTCAATTTGTATAACAGCTTGCTTATCCTGTTTTCCATGTTTGTTTATAGGAAGGAAAATGGGATCAAGATTTTTTATATTCATTAAAAGATCATTGACGGGAAATTTTAGCCGGGGCCAGATTTTGCCTACTTCGTGGATGAAAACTAACCCGTCAAGTCCCCCCAATGGATGATTCGATGCAAATAAAAACCGTCCTTCCTTAGGTAAATTTTCCAATCCTTTCACTTCATAATTTGTTTCCATGTATTTTAACCCCTCACGGATAAAATCAAGACCCGCCAAATCTCCATATAATTTAAGGAATTCATTAAGCTCTTCCTGATGGATGATCTTTTTCAGATACCGGATCAGAAATGCAGGTAACAATTTAAGTAACCGTGGATTTTTATCTGAAATTACCTTCTCAATATCAATATAAAATGCCCCGGTTCGTTTTTCTTCACTTTTCATTTTTGAATTTTATTTCCTATTGGTCATGCTAAAAGAACATATGGTTAATAATTGTAAAAATATACAAAAATCCGGCAAAATTATCAATGATTAAATGATAAAATGATTGAATGATTAAATAATAAAAGAAGGAGAGGGAGTGATAAAAATGAAGAATTTTGACGAAAGTTATTAACAAAGTGGGAAAAAATGGGAAAAAGTGGTAATTTGTGGTAATTTATTGTATATTTTAGCAAATTTTAATACTGTAAAATGTCGACATTTATTGGTGACCATACATGCAAAGTTGATTCCAAAGGTAGAATTTTAATTCCATCTGCCTTTAAAAAGCATATGCCAAAAATATTGCAGGACAGGTTTGTGATAAAGAAAGATATTTTTGAGAAATGTCTTGTACTCTATCCAATGGACGAGTGGGAACGGCAGAATAAATTAATTCGTAGTCGTATTAATCCCTACAATAAGGAACAAAGTAAGTTTCTAAGAAATTTCTACAGGGGTACGGCTGAAATTGTTCTGGATAGTAATAACCGTATGTTGATCCCTAAAAGATTGCTGGAATTCGCGGGGATAAAAAAGGAAGTAATACTCGCGGGACAATATGGAAAAATTGAGATATGGTCCAGAGAAAGCTATGAAATATCTGGTGAAGAGGTAAAAGATTTTCCGGCTCTGGCAGAGAAACTTATGGGTGGTTCACTTATTGATCCTGAAGAAGAATGATATACCATATACCGGTTCTTTTACATAGGAGCATTGAAGGATTGAAAATAAAACCTGATGGGATTTATGTTGATGCAACTTTTGGAGGCGGAGGACATTCAAGAGAAATTCTAAGTTATCTTAAGAATGGTCGCCTGGTCGCTTTCGATGCTGATAATGATGCCATGGCTAATTCATTGAAGGATGAAAGATTTAAGCTACTGATACAGAATTTCAAATTTTTAAGTAACAATTTGCGATTCCATGGAGTTCGCAGGATTGATGGATTAATAGCCGATCTGGGTATCTCATCGCATCAGATAGATATCCCTGAAAGAGGGTTTTCTTTTCGCCATGATGCAATGTTGGATATGAGAATGAATCCCGGAGCAAAAAAATCCGCGATAGATATACTTTCTGAATATCGTGTTGAGGAATTATCAGAGATATTCAGATATTATGGAGAGATCAGAAGATCAGGTCAATTGGCAGGAAGGATTGACGAATTCAGGAAAACAAAAAAAATCGAAAGAGTTTTTGATCTGGTGAATTTGGTGAAACCGCTAACCGGTCGTGAAGGAGAGAATAAATTTATGGCAAAAGTTTTTCAGGCATTGAGGATAGAGGTGAACAATGAAATGGAGAATCTTAAACAAATGCTAAAACAAACTGTGGATATCATGGATACTGGTGCACGCCTGGTCGTAATTACATATCATTCACTTGAAGACAGATTGGTAAAGAATTTTATCCGGGCCGGCAATTTTACCGGCAACATTGAGAAAGATATCTATGGGAATTTTAAAGTTCCATTTAAACAAATTAACCGAAAAGTGATAACACCTGATGAAAACGAGGTGCTGAAGAATAAAAGAGCACGTAGCGCCAAGTTACGTATCGCGGAAAGAATTTGAGTTTTTGAGTTAATATGGATAATGATAGAAAAAATATTGATTTCATTGATGAACCTGCTGATTACAGGGAAGAAAAAAAATTCTCTGCAAAAAGCCTGATTGATGGTTCGGTATTGACCAGAAACGGGGTAGTTAATCAGGTGCCATTTATTATTTTTCTCACCTTTCTTGCGATCCTGTATATAGCCAATCGCTACCATGCTGAACGTGTTGTAAGAGAAACCGTGAAAATACAACGTGAAGTGGAAGAGTTAAGATTTGAATCAATAACAACGGCTTCCGGTCTGATGTATATAAGTAAACAATCTGAAGTTACCAGAATGGTTCAGGAAAAAAAATTGGGATTGGAAGAACTTGTTGAGCCTCCAAGTAAAATAGTTATAGAAAACGAAAAGGAACCATAACAATGTCATTGAAAAAACATATCGTTTGGAGAGTGGGTGTAGTGTACCTTGGCATTTTTGTTCTTTCATTGGGTATAATAGGCAAATTATTCATCCTTATTTATGTTGAAGGCAGCAAATGGGAGGAAAAATCTGAAGAACATAATATGAAGTACATTACCATCGATCCCAATCGCGGGGATATTCTTGCTGATGATGGTCGCCTGCTTGCCAGTTCTGTTCCATATTATGAGATTAGGATGGATTTGATGAGTACTGCTATGTCAGGTGAAATATTCAGAGAAAAAGTAGACTCACTGGCATTTTGTTTATCAAAACTATTCAATGATAAATCAAAAACTGCCTATAAGCGTGAAATTATTAGTGCCAGGCAAAATGGAGAAAGATATCATTTACTGAAAAAAGGAGTGAATTATAATGAACTGAAAGAGATGAAAACTTTCCCCCTGTTCAGACGTGGCCGTTATAAAGGTGGATTTATTTATGTTCAGGAAAACAAAAGAATATTGCCTCATATGGGACTGGCATCCAGAACAATAGGATATCTGACAAAGGGAAGATCAGGAAATGTGGTTGGCATTGAAGGAGCGTATGATCATGAACTTTCAGGTGTGGTTGGCGTCAGGTTGATGCAACGCCTCTCGGGTAATGTTTGGATGCCTGTGAATACCAACAATGAAGTGGAACCACGTGATGGTAATGAGGTAGTAACAACTATTAATATAAATCTGCAGGATGTTGCTGAGCATGCCCTGTTAAAACAACTTTCCAGGCATAATGCACATCATGGCACTGCTATACTTATGGAGGTTCAAACAGGTGAGGTAAAAGCAATAGTTAATCTGGAGAGGGATAAGGAGGGCAGGTATCGTGAATTATACAATTATGGGATCGGCGAAAGTACTGAACCCGGATCAACTTTTAAACTTCCTGCGCTTATGGTTGCCCTGGAAGACAAAGTGGTTAATCTGGATGATACCATTGATACCGGCAATGGTAAGATACGGTATTACGACAAAACCATAAAGGATACCAAAAAAGGAGGATATGGAAAAATAACAGTCAAACAGGTCTTTGAGTTATCTTCAAACGTAGGGATGTCAATAATAATCAACGAAAATTATAAAGGTCGTGAAAGTCAGTTTATTAACAGGCTTTATGCTATGCTTCTTAATGAAAAACTTAACGTTGAAATAAAGGGCGAAGGGATCCCGTATATTCAATATCCTGGAGACAAGTATTGGTCGGGGTTAAGTCTTCCCATGATTTCTCATGGATATGAAGTTAGAATGACACCTTTACAGATACTTACATTCTATAATGCAGTTGCTAATAATGGCAAAATGGTAAAACCGGGTTTTGTCAGGGAGATAAGGTACCACGGGGAAAGAATACGAAAGTTTGATACTAAAGTGTTAAATCCTTCAATCTGCTCTGATGAAACTATTCGGAAAGCCCGCGAAATACTTGAGGGTGTTGTTGAAAATGGGACAGCTATGAATCTCCGGAATGATAACTTTAAAATTGCAGGAAAAACAGGAACTGCACAGATCGCAAATGAAAAATATGGTTATAAGCAGGGATCAGAAGTATCATACCAGGCTTCTTTTGTAGGATATTTTCCGGCAGAGAATCCAAAATATTCCTGCATTGTTGTTATTAATTCTCCAACCAGTTCAATCTACTATGGAAATCTGGTTGCAGGACCTGTTTTTAAGGAAATTGCAGATAAAGTTTATGCCACCAGCCTGTTTCGGGACGAACAACAATATTTGAATATACCTGAAGCATATGACCCTCCATATTCAAAGCACGGGAATCTTGAAGATCTGAAGTCGGTTTTTGAACGATTTAATATAGCAACAACAAATATAAATGTCTCATCGAAATGGGTAGCAACGGTCAAGCAAGATTCAACTATCATGTTGAAGCCACTGGATATAAGCAAGGGAATAATGCCGAATGTTAAAGAGATGGGACTCATGGATGCTCTTTATATTCTTGAGAATATGGCTTTGAAAGTGGAAGTAAAAGGATATGGTAAAGTTTGGAAACAATCCATTGCACCGGGTA
Source organism: Bacteroidota bacterium (assembly GCA_030593185.1). GTDB lineage: Bacteria > Bacteroidota > Bacteroidia > Bacteroidales > VadinHA17 > JADFUQ01. Next base: position 609 of record JAUVHQ010000081.1, on the reverse strand, counting down.
CCAAAATATCCCCCGGCTCAAAAGTGCTGCTTGAAATGAGTATGGGATAAATAACGAATGTTTCGAATGGTAAAATTGAAAGACATATTATACGGGGTAAATATCCTGAAAATTACCGGCCCTCGGGAAACCGAAGTTAAAAGATTGCAATTTGACTCCAGGGATGTAAAACCGGGAGATATGTTTTTTGCTGTAAAGGGCATAAATACGGATGGACACAAGTATATACTGTCGGCTGTTAATAATGGAGCATCTGCAATTATTTGTGAGAAAATTCCGGTAAAGACACTTGAAAAAGCAACTTTTATCCGGGTAAATAATTCTGCCGTTGCTTTAGGCAGAATAGCAGCAAATTTTTTCGGGAATCCAACCGGGAAACTCAAACTTATTGGAGTAACAGGTACAAATGGTAAAACTACAATTGTACACCTTCTTTATAATCTTTTCAGGAAAGCCGGAAAGAAAACAGGTTTGATTTCTACCACAGGGAACATAATTGTTGAAAAAGAGATACCCACTACCCTTACAACCCCTGATATCTTACAAATAAACCGGTTGCTTTCAGAGATGGTCAAAAAAGAATGCGAATATGTCTTTATGGAAGTAAGT
>JAUVHQ010000257.1 GCA_030593185.1 Bacteroidota bacterium | reverse complement strand
TGAGGTAATTGTTAAGGAGTATTATGATGAATATTTAGTGCAAGGTGCTAATGTTAGGCTATATCCAACCTATGAAGACTGGCTTGATGAAACAAATATGGTTGCTGAAGGAAACACTAACCAGAATGGTAAAGTGATTTTCTCAAGATTACAACCTGTTGTCTATTATGTTGATGTATGGGAATCGGAACACAATAACTTTACCTTAGCTGACGAAGATGTGGATTGGATAGGGATTCCCCGGTTAGTAGCAAACGATATTAATAGTTTTGTTGCCTGGGTTGATTATGTTCCTAATAAAGGTATTGAACGTAACAGGAACGATAAGATACAGGAAAAAAACAGAAAATTCTCCGAAACAAAATAACATGTAAGTATTCAGTGTCGTAAGTTTGGAATGCTTAAAATGGCTAATCTCATTGTACTTTGCATTTTTAAGTCGGCAATCTTCAGTCGGCAATCGGCAATTTGAAGACCGGTCTATTTATACTTTTCAGTCCCGATTTATCGGGAATATGATTAGGTGATTGTGTGTTATAATTGTTTGATTGTTATTTACATTTTTGCTGACTGCCGACTGTGGACTGCCGACTGGTTAGTTACAATAATACATAATCAAAAATGTCTGTATCTTTAGGTTGTTGTTGGAATCAGTGACCTGACAAATTTATGAACCCAATCACGAATATTTGAAAGCTCCTTGAAAGGTCTGCGGTAAAAAACTTTTTTTGCCCTTATTTCAATGAGACTCTCTTTATCTCCGGATCTGAAGTATAGTTCGGTTTTTGTTATACCCAGAATTAATGGAAGCTCTTCAAAAGCAAATCCGTATAGTTGTTTAAGTATTGATTCCTTTTTATCTTCAATATTCAATTGCCTTATTGAAGAATGGAACCTTTCAGAATCAGCAAAGCCTCGTTCCTTTTTAAAATAAAGATCTTTTCTCTTATGGAAGTCTTCAATATGCATTGGATTTACAACCCTGGCCATATCGAGTAAGAATTCAATAAATAGATAATAAAGATAATCAGTATTATCGGGATCACTACTTTCATTATACGCGAGACTAGCTGAAGTCCGGGACCATTTTCTTTCTCTTTTTATATGATCAAATCTGTCGGTACATGGTTCAATATAATTCCTTGCAATATCAAGAAGTTTCCGGGCTTGTTCATTACTCTGGTTCACAATATTGAGATCAGCCAGTTTGATCAGCATATTGTATTGATGATGTGAAAGAGTATCCATATTTATGACACCTGAAAGATACCGAATGGCTTCCCCGGAATCAAAACTGTTGATATGGTCAGCCATAGTGATATGGAGATTCAGAAAATAGGGCTCATTAGCGGGTACTTTATCTATTATTGTTGCAAGATAATCCTTGGTGTTTTTATATGATATCGAAGGTTCTCTTCGCATATATGGAATTAGCTTATTAAGGCAGCTAACCAGGGCGGTATTGCCTTCGCGCAAATATGTTTCTGCGATGTCCTTCAAAAATGTTATTGCTTTGGAGTATCCATCCTGGCGTTTTATTTTTGTAGCCAGAATCATAAGTTTATGGACATCTGTATCAGGATGTTTAATAAGGGGTTTCCTATCTTCCAGTTCTTTGAAGTGTATACGAAAACTACCGTTGTCTCCCGTTGGTTTTTTCCTTCGTAAAAAGAAACGCTTGAAGAATGATATCATACCCGGAATGTTGAATTAATAATTCAAAAATCCTTTAAAACAGAAAAATACGAATTAATACTCAAAATATCAACTTTATCTATTTTTCTGTTATATTTGTAAAGTCTATTAATTTGATTATAAATACCTGATAAACAATATGTTTAGAGGCACTTCGGCATATTTATTAGTCTCTCTTTTTCTTGTTTTATTTGCAGGAAACGGTATTGCACAGGAAAATGCTATACAGGTTGAGCGATCAACAGATAAAATACTTCTGGAAGGGAAACCTTATTATATACATATTGTAAAAAAAGGACAAACTCTTTATTCCATAAGCAAAGTTTACAAGGTTTCACAAAAGGAGATATCAAGAGAAAATCCAACTGTTGCATTTGGTTTAAGGCCTGGTCAGGCATTGAAAATCCCGATTTATCCTGAAAAGCCTGAACCTAAAATGCCCGGTGAGACTGAAGATTTTATTTTCCACGAAATTGAATCCGGTCAAACTGTTTATTTTATTGCAAAAAAATTTGATACTGCTGTTGAGGTAATTCTGGATAATAACCCTGATATCAAAATAGATGACATTGCTGTTGGAACTATAATAAAGATACCCAAGAGAAAATACCAGGTGAGGGAACAAAAATTTGAGTTTTCTGAACAGAATTATATTTTCCACAAGGTAAAAAAGAAAGAGACAATTTATGCCCTTTCAAAGAGATATGGTATTTCAGTTAGGGAATTAAAGAAAGCTAATGAAGGATTGAGATGGGGACTAAAAACCGGGCAGTATCTCAGGATTCCCTCTTCGAAAGAATCTCCGGATTCAACATACCTGATAGTGAAAGATGCAGAATATGAGGAAGAGACTTCAGGTATATTTTGTGCATCGCTGCCGGATATTTCTAATCGTACATTGAAAGTTGCACTATTTCTGCCGTTTTATCTGGATGAAAATAGTGAAAGGGCCTATATCGACTCATCTGAGGTGGATGACCATGGCGAAAAGATAATGGAGATTATTAAAAGAGATGAGACATGGGTATATCCGCGTAGTACATACTTTCTTGATTTTATGCTGGGAGTGAAGTTAGCTCTTGATTCTTTACAAAAAGAAGGGATATCGGTTGAACTTTTTTGTTTTGATACAGAAGCTGATACTTCAGTTGTCAGGGAAATTGTTGAAATGAATGATCTATCGGGGATGGACCTGATAATCGGACCAGTCTATCAATATAATTTATCTATAGTGGCACCTTATGCAATGAATTTGCGAATTCCAATTGTTTCCCCTTTATCATCCAAAGGGAAACTAACTGAATCCAATCCATACCTTTTTCAGATAGTTCCAACTATTGATGCAGAATTTGAAAAACTTGCCAGCTATGTTTCTAATTATCATGAATATAATATTGTATTGATCCATTCAGGCGATTTGCGTGAAGAAGATAATATTTTTACATTAAAGAGAAATTTGTTCAGGTATTTTGCCTATCGTACATTCTTTGATGAGGTAATTTTTAAAGAGATTGTTTATAATAAGGATTTTACTGCAAATGATACAATAAATAGTGTTGAACATTCTCTTTCAAAGCAGGTTGAGAACCTGATTATTGTTCCATCAGGGCAGGAGACTTTTGCAAGTGAGATTCTGGCAAGTTTGCATACCTTTTCGAAAGAGTATTCGATCACAGTCCTTGGTTATCCAACCTGGATAAAATTCAGGAATATTGAATTGAAATATTTTTATGATCTTGGCGTACAGGTATTTACGCCTTTTTTCATAAACTACGATAATTACAGGGTGAAGAATTTTCTCAGGAAATACAAGCATAATTTCAATACCGAACCAGATCAATTCAGTTATGCATGGAAGGGATATGATATTGCCTATTATTTTATAAGCGGATTATCAAGGTATGGTGATCATTTTCTCCGATGTTACAAAGATTATAAACCACAATTGCTTGAAACGGATTTTGAATTTGAAAGGATGAATTCACACGGCGGTTATATAAATAACTATTTCAGAATGCTGAAATTTACACCTGATCATGAAATTCTGGATATAAGCAATAATGAAACAAAACAGGATTAGTGTCAGGGCAAAAGGTTATTTTACATTTCCATTTGCAAGCGTAATCGCTGCTCCAATTACCGTGGCAAAATCTGCATTTTCAGGTATTATGAATTTTGTTTTGTGAAGATCCGCCACACGGTTAAGAATTCCTTTTAAAGGTTTG
>JAUVHQ010000335.1 GCA_030593185.1 Bacteroidota bacterium | reverse complement strand
GTTGGAGTAAGCAAACATAATAATACTATTGTACGAAAAGAGCAGCTCATAATGTCCGTGGATTCATGATTTTATTAACAAAAAAACACAAAAATTGTGAACTAACGTAAATAAATTATTGTCCTTTTCCTGCAAAACCTCAGGTGAAGTTAATAAAATTTTAACCAGGCATAACTTTATAAAATAAATTTCGCATGTTGTACCTAATAATAATAGATATTTAAACAGGTATAAAATTAAAAGACAGATACATACGCAGTTTGGCAAGCTTGAGTCTGTCTAATAAAAAAAACCCTGCCGATTTTTTCGGTAAGGCTTTTTCTTTGTAGCGGGGGCAAGACTCGAACTTGCGACCTTTGGGTTATGAGCCCAACGAGCTACCACTGCTCCACCCCGCACTATATTTTATTAATTATTGTTTCTGAAAAAAAGATCAAAACAAAATAAAGAACCTTTACATTCCCCTCTTTCATCAGCCGAAGCTTTAGCGAAGGCTGACACCCCGCACTATATTTTGCGCCTGCAAATGTACAGTATGATTTCTGTTTCTCAAAATAATATCTGCATTTTGTTATTTTTAATTATCCGGAATATATGATGATAATTGTGAAGAATCTTTCTTCTTCCCGACAGTAATGAGTTTATTAATAATCCCGTATGCCTGTATATACTTTACCATATATCTTTGTATCTTTGCACCGGATTATTGAGAAATTTTAAAAAATGTCATTGAATAGAGAAAAAAGCTCCTGGAAACATAGATTCAGGATAACAATTTATAATGACCATACTTTTGAAGAGATCTGGCAGACGAGACTCACGAAATTGGGCACTTTTACCCTTATTGGTGCTGTTATTATTTCTCTTATAGCCCTGACAACCACATTGATAGCCTTTACAAACCTTAGGGAATTTATTCCAGGTTATCCTGATGGAAATATGAGGAGAAATATTATTATGACAGCCTACAGGCTCGATTCGCTTGAAAATGAACTTCACTTAAGAGACCAGTATTTTAATAATATTAATGCTATTATTTCAGGTAATGAACCAGTTGATTTTCAAAGTTTGCAGGATACTTCAAAGAGCTATGAGAATATAATATTTAATAAATCTGCCGAGGATTCCCTGTTACGTAGCCAGATAGAACAGGAAGAACAGTATAATCTTTCTACTTTTGAGTATGAAGAGAATAATAAAGGGAGCAAAATAATCAATCAGCATTTTTTTACTCCTATGAAAGGAGTGGTAACAAGCAAATTCAATCCTGTTGATAATCATTTCGGGACTGATATAGTTGCCGAGTCAAATACAATTGTGTCAGCTGTACTTGACGGGACTGTGATTATGGCAGGATGGACACTTGAGACAGGGTATGTTATTGAAATTCAACATGGCAATAATATTATTTCGGTTTATAAACATAACGCAGAATTATTGAAAGATATCGGAACTGTTGTTAAAGCAGGCGAAACTATTTCAATTATGGGAAATTCAGGCGAGCTGTATACTTCCGGACCACATTTACATTTTGAACTCTGGCATAATGGTACACCCATTGACTCCGAGCAATATATAATATTCTGAAAAAAAGGGAAGAAGGGAATAGGGAAGAGGAAAGAATGAAGAGGTGAGTAGGTAAGTAAGGTGGGTGGGTGAGTGAGGGAGAGGGAAGAGAGGGGGAGAAGAGGTGAAAAGGAGAAGAGGTGAGAAGAAAGAGATGAGAGGTGAGTAAGGAGAAAAGGCAAAAGTGAAGAATTCAAGGTTCAGCACCCAGCACCCAGTACCCAGTAACAAGTAACCAGTCCCGAAAAAACAGAAATCTTTGATTTCATATTTTTTCGAGGATCCTCGAATTTCTTACCAAATCAAAGATTTGGAGAAATTCGGGATAACCAGCAATCAGTAAGTAAAATTTCGAAAACAGATGTCAAAAGGTATTGCCATATTAGGATCAACAGGATCAATAGGGACTCAGACTCTTCAGGTAATTGCTACCCATCATGAGGAGTTCAGCATGGAGGTTCTGACTGCAAATAAAAATGCAGATTTGTTAATACAGCAGGCCATTGAATTTCAACCTAATGCTGTTGTTATTGGTAATGAATCTAAATATGAATACGTTACTGAAGCCCTGAAAAATTATCCGGTTAAGGTTTTTGCAGGCAGAGATGCTATATGTCAGGTAGTTCAAATGGAGTCGGTTGATATAGTATTAACCGCTGTGGTTGGTTATTCGGGACTAAAACCAACTATTAGCGCTATTAACGCGGGGAAAGATCTGGCTCTGGCTAATAAAGAGACTCTTGTTGTAGCTGGTGAGCTAATTGTCCGGATGATTCAGGAAAAAGGGGTGCGGATAATTCCGGTTGACTCCGAACATTCTGCTATTTTTCAGTGTCTTGCAGGCGAGGCAGATAACAAAATTGAAAAGATATATCTTACTGCTTCCGGTGGACCATTCAGAAATTATTCTATTGATGATTTGAAAAATGCCCCTGTTAAAGAAGCATTAAACCATCCTAACTGGAATATGGGTAAAAAGATATCGATTGATTCTGCATCAATGATGAATAAAGGACTTGAAGCTATTGAAGCCAGGTGGCTTTTTGGTGTTGATACGGAACAGGTTGAGATTTTGATTCATCCGCAATCAGTGATCCATTCACTTGTTCAGTTTTGTGACGGATCAATAAAAGCACAAATGGGAAGGCCCGATATGAGACTTCCTATTCTGTATGCTCTTGGCTATCCTAAAAGAGTGGAATC
>JAUVHQ010000294.1 GCA_030593185.1 Bacteroidota bacterium | reverse complement strand
AAAAAACTCAAAAAAAAAGATTAAAGTAAAATCAAACAAAAACAGGGGTGAAATTATTAAAGACAGCAGGGTGAAATTATTGTTTGGTCTTTTTCTTATTGGCTTTGCTCTCTTTCTCTTCCTGGCCTTTATTTCATTCCTTTTTACCTGGAAAACCGACCAGAGTTTTGAATGGTCATCAGCATTTTCCAGTTCTGAAATCCGCGTATTGAACTGGTCAGGCAAAACCGGTGCATATTTCTCAAATCTACTTATTAACAAATGGTTTGGAATAGCTTCCTTTTTTATTCCCATTTTGCTGTTACTTATTGGCTTACGTATGCTTAATTTTAAAATTCTTCCTGTATGGAAAACAGTTAAAACAGGGCTTATTGCAATTATCCTGCTCTCGGTTATCCTCAGTTACATTTTTAGTGACTCAGGGGGCTATCTCGGTAGTGGATTAGGAGGCGGACATGGATTCCTTATTAGTAACTGGCTTAATGCATTTCTTGGTAAAGCCGGTACCGGTTTTTTATTATTGCTTCTGCTTACAGCATTTCTTATTTTTTCATTTAGTGGTATTATGCACCTTTTCCAAAGAAAGGAAAAAGTATATGATGAAAATTCTGAAATTACAGGTTTTTCAGACATAATTAGTGACAAGAATTCTGATGAAACTAAACTTAGCAAATATAATATTGGAAAAAAGGAAAATGAATTGACCACATTTCAAACAAAAGATATTGATGAGGATCAGGATGATAACGAAAAGAGGATTAAACAGACAACTGATGATATTGAATTAACAATTGAACAGCGCAAATCATCAGAAGATGAGTGGTCAGGAGAAATATCCTCTCAACCATACGACCCTGCACTTGATCTGCCTTCATATAAAATACCCGGTACTGATCTGCTTAAAGATTATGAATCAGGGAATTCTCGTGTTACAAAAGAAGAGCTCATCAGCAACAAGAATAAAATTGTTGAAACTCTTGGAAATTATAACATTGAGATTGACAAGATAAAAGCAACCATCGGTCCGACAGTAACTTTGTATGAAATTGTTCCTGCTCCGGGCATCCGTATTTCCAAAATCAGAAATCTGGAAGACGATATAGCCCTCAGTCTTTCTGCATTGGGAATCAGAATAATAGCTCCAATTCCCGGAAGAGGAACGATTGGCATCGAAGTCCCTAACCTGAATCCTGAGATCGTTTCAATGAAATCAATGCTCAATTCAAGAAAATTCAGGGAATCGGAATTTGAATTGGGAGTAGCTCTTGGTAAAACTATTTCTAATGAATCATATGTTTTTGATCTGACCAGAATGCCTCACCTGTTGATAGCAGGTGCAACAGGTCAGGGAAAATCAGTTGGATTGAACGTTATAATTGCTTCCCTGCTTTATAAAAAACATCCTTCCGAGATCAAATTTGTAATGATCGATCCAAAAAAGGTTGAATTAACTTTATTTTCAAAAATTGAAAAGCATTTCCTGGCAAAGCTTCCTAATGATGAAGAACCAATTATTACAGATACACACAAAGTAATTAATACCCTGAATTCTCTTACAATTGAAATGGACAACAGGTATGATTTACTTAAGCTTGCTCATGTTCGTAATATCCGGGAGTATAACAGTAAATTTAAAAGCAGGAAACTTAACCCTGAGAAAGGTCATCGATATCTGCCTTATCTTGTTCTGGTTATTGATGAATTTGCCGACCTTATTATGACGGCTGGCAAAGAGATAGAAAACCCGCTTGCCCGTCTGGCTCAAATGGGAAGAGCTGTGGGATTGCATCTGGTTATTGCTACTCAAAGACCTACTACCAATATTATTACCGGAGTGATTAAAGCTAATTTCCCCGCAAGAATTGCATTCAGGGTTACATCAATGGTTGATTCCAGAACAATTCTGGATAGCCCGGGAGCCAATCAACTTATTGGTCGTGGAGATATGCTGCTGTCACCGGGAAGCGATTTAATCAGGCTCCAATGCGCTTACCTTGATACTTCTGAAATTGATAAGATAACAGAATTTATCGGCTCTCAGAAAGGATATCCAACTGCATTAATACTGCCTGAATATATAGATAACAGGTCCGATGAACCAGGTGAAACGGATCTGTCTAAAAAAGATTCCTATTTTGAAGAAGCTGCAAGATTAGTAGTTCTGCACCAACAAGGATCCACCTCATTAATACAACGAAAACTTTCTATTGGCTATAACCGTGCCGGACGTATCATTGATCAGCTTGAAGCAGCCAGAATCGTCGGACCTTTTGAAGGCAGTAAGGCCAGACAGGTATTAATCCCTGATGAATACACTCTGGAACAATTTTTGAAGAATCTTGAACAAGAGGAAGACTGAGAAGAACGAGAGGGCGATGGGGCGAATGGGCGATAGGAAAAGAATTAAAGCATATATTTTCTGAGGAATCTGTTCGAAATGACTTTAGGAATAAATCGTATGAAAAATATTATAATAATTATTACTTATATATTCCTGCTCACACCATCAAATGCACAACAGGATCCACAAGCTGGTGCAATACTTGACAAAGTTGCTGAGATAAACAGGTCATTTCAAACAATAAAAGCATCATTTCAACTAACTGTTATTGATTTGCAACAAGACTCAAAAGAGGTGTTTGATGGTAATATTGCATTGAAGAAAGGGATGTTCAGACTTGAGTTAATGGATAATATTACCTTTTATGACAAGACAACAGTATGGAATTATTTACCTGATGTACAGGAAGTAAATATCAATGCCGCGGAAGACGTTGACATCGGGAACTCATTCCTTACTAATCCTGCCAGCCTTTTTGCCATGTATAAGGAAGATTTTAAATACAGGTTAATTGGAGAGAAGAACATTGAACAAGAAATACAATATTTAATTGATCTTGTTCCAAAAGAACGGGACTCAGAATACTCATCAATAAAACTCCTTATCAGTAAAAAAGACCTGTCACTGCAATCAGCTACATTCATGGGCAAAGATGGCATTCACTACATAATTAAAATCACCCGGTTTGAACATGATATTAATTTAGAGGATTCATACTTCCGGTTCGATCCCGCAAAACATCCGGATGTAGAGGTTATTGATATGAGATAGGAGAAGAAGTAGGAAGTAGGAAGTAAGAAGTAGGAATAATGAATATTGAATAACGAATATCGAATGCTTGCCACGTGAAATGCGACGCCTGCCGTGCCTGCCCCGCAGGGAAGAATGACCGTGTCGGGGTAAAATTTGAGGCACGAAAATAT
>JAUVHQ010000072.1 GCA_030593185.1 Bacteroidota bacterium | reverse complement strand
TCTGTTTATCAAACTACTTGGACATAACCAGGTTCCTTTTGTAATAGTTTTTACAAAAACTGATAAGCTTTCCGAAATCGAATTAGAAAAGAATACTTTTAATTTCAAGAAAGAACTATTAATGCATTGGGAATTTCTTCCCAACAGTTTTATTTCCTCAATAAAGAAAAAGCTCGGGAAAAATGAAATTCTTGATTTCATTGAAGAAACTAACAAAAATTTGAAAAGTCAGTAAATAGTAACTTCTCAGTACCTAAAGTTTTATCCATCTTTAACATCTTTAGGCACTCTTAACTTTTTATGCTGAGTATAGTCGAAGCATAGTTTCACTTTAAGTACTAATGCATTACAGCTATTACCAAACCACTCACCTCTCATTCTTCCACCCTACTCCTTCCTACTTCTTACTATTTACTTCTTACTTCTTCGCCTCTTCTCGCCCCCTCTTCTCATTTCCTCATTTTATCATTTTATCACCTACTCTACTTACTCAACTTACTCAACTTTAATTCACTTTAAGTACTGATTAGTTACATTAAATAAAGAGAGATTATTAACTTTGCACTTTTCAAGGACTAAAAAAATCGAAAACAATGGATGGTAAACCTCCTCTTAAGTTTTTTTCAGGCAGAGCCACACGTTACCTGGCAGAAAAAATCGTTAAAAGCTTTGGTAATGAATTGGGGCAAAGCTCCGTGACGGAATTCAGCGATGGTGAATTTCAACCATCATTTGAGGAATCTGTAAGAGGATGTAAGGTTTTTATTATTCAATCAACTTTTCCACCTATAGATAATTTGTTCGAACTATTAATGATGATTGATGCTGCTAAAAGAGCCTCTGCATACAATATCGTTGCAGTCCTTCCCTATTTCGGGTTTGCGCGTCAGGACAGGAAAGACAAACCACGTGTCTCTATTGCTGCTAAGCTGGTAACAGATCTTATTACTACTGCCGGAGTTGATCGTGTAATGACCATGGATCTCCATGCTGATCAAATTCAGGGATTTTTTAACATCCCGGTTGATCATATCTTTGCCTCATCACTTTTTGTTCCCTATATTAAAGACCTTAACCTTGATAATCTGGTAATTGCAGCGCCGGATATGGGTGGAACTAAACGGGCAAATGCTTATTCCAGGTTTCTGAAAAGTGAAATGGTTATTTGTTACAAATTAAGAAAAAAGGCAAATTATGTTGATGAAATACAGGTGATTGGTGATGTCAAGGATAGAAATATTGTTATTGTTGACGATATGGTCGATACTGCAGGAACTCTCACTTTAGCTGCACAGATGATGGTAGACAAAGGTGCAAAAAGTGTCCGTGCAGCAGCAACACATCCTGTTCTCTCTGGTGATGCCTATGAAAGAATCGAAAACTCACCTATCAAAGAACTCCTCGTAACTGATTCTATACCTCTGAAACATGAATCAAAAAAGATTAAAGTAATCTCTATAGCTGATGTTTTCGCCGAGGTAATTAACAAAGTTTACAATTATCAGTCAATAAGCAATAGTTTTATACAATAAGTTATTATATTTGCACCCCGTAAAAAATCAGTTATTTACTAACGTGTGATGGGAGGATTGTTATTATTTAGCAAACAGGAATTTTTAATTATCCTTGAGTAGCACAACCAAAATTTAGTAAAATGAAAACATTTGAGTTAAAAGGTACTATAAGGAAGGATACAGGTAAAAAATACTCCAGAAGATTAAGAATGGAAGAAAAAGTGCCTTGTGTAATGTATGGAGGTAAAGAAAATATACATTTTTCTATGCCTGAACTTAGTTTTAAAGACATTGTATATACATCAAATGTATATCTTCTTAAAATTGATATAGAAGGGAATAATCACGATGCAGTTATCAGGGAACTCCAATTTCATCCGGTAACCGATAAAATTATCCATGCTGATTTCAAAGAATATTATCCCGATCAGCCTGTAATTATTAATCTCCCGGTAAAGATTGTTGGTGAATCAATTGGTCTGAAAGCCGGGGGAAAGCTACGTATAAGAAGAAGAATCATCAAAGCAAGGGGTCTTGTTAAAGATTTCCCTGAATATATTGAAATTGATATTACAGATCTTGATATTGATCATACAATCAGAATTGAAGACCTTAAAATTGAAGGATTAGAATTTCTTGATTCTTCAGGATCAATGATTGTATCAATAGTTTCAGCCAGAGTTATCTCAAAAGCTATGCTTACTGCTATTGAAGATATTGAAGCCAAAGAGGCCGAAGCAGCCGAAGCCAAAGAGGCCGAAGCAGAACCTGTTGAAGGAGAAGAAGCTGTTGAAGGTGAGGAAGCAGTTGAAGGGGCTGAAAAAGAAGGAGAAAAGCCTGAAGAAAAAGGCCGGAAAGAAGGCGAATCTAAATAATCTAATAACTTCCTGTTTTGAAATTTCTGATCGTAGGGTTAGGAAATATTGGCGATGTATACCAACATACTCGTCATAATATTGGATATGCAATATTGGATGCTATATCCGACTTGAATAATATCACTTTTCAGGATAAAAGATATGCTTTCAGGGGAGAATATAAATACAAAGGACGTACTTTTATCCTGATAAAGCCGACTACGTACGTTAATCTAAGCGGTAAAGCAGTAAACTACTGGTTACAAAAAGAAAAAATACCTGTTGAGAAGCTTTTGGTCTTAACTGACGATATCTCATTACCTTTCGGATCACTTAGATTAAGACCTGCCGGTGGGGATGCCGGTCATAACGGATTAAATAATATTACAACTATTCTGGGACATAGTAATTATGCTCGCCTGCGTTTTGGTATTGGCAATGAGTTTATCAAGGGAGCCCAGGTTAATTATGTTTTAGGAAAATGGACAAATGAGGAAGAAAAACAACTCGCCGAGCTGGTAAATAAGTCTGTTGAAATTATCCAGAGCTTCGGTACCATTGGAATTAAACGCACTATGAACCTTTATAACCGTAAAAAATGATTCCGGCTGACACTTTTTCACTCATTTGATCTGCTTTTTGATTTCACCAGCTTGATTTTGTATTTTTCAGGTTACTAAAAAACTTAACATAAACATAAATGGTAGCTGACAGGGAAAAAGTCAGGATTGATAAATGGCTTTGGGCAGTAAGAATTTATAAAACTCGCAGTATTGCAGCTACAGCCTGCCATAAAGGAAAAGTCATTATAGATGATCTGCCTGTAAAACCATCAAGGAATGTTTCATTAGATGAAATTATTAATGTTAAAAAGCCACCCGTGATCTTCACTTACAGGATAAAAGGGTTACCATTGAAAAGACAATCAGCAAAACTTGCTAAAGAATGTTTTAAGGACTTAACCCCGCAAGAAGAATCTGACAAGTTAAAAGTTAAAGAATTACCAGGATTCGGCTACAGAAAAAGGGGAGATGGTCGCCCTACAAAAAAAGAAAGAAGAATTATTGATAAGTATAATGATCCTTTGTAACTACTCACCTCTCGTATTTCTTCATTCTATATTCAAAATTTTACATTCTTCCAAAGTGTTACGAGTTACGGGTTACGAGTTACGAGTACATTTTATCATTTACTCATTTTCTCACCTACTCAACTACTCAACTTACTCAACTTTAATCCACGTTAAGTACTGATTAGTCACAGATAATTTTATATCTTTCCACCTGTTTTTAAAATTTGTTTTTATGAGCATTGAGAATATTGAAAGATGGTCGTTTAGGTATGGTTTTCTTAAAAAGTGGATAACGTTATGGCAAAACAATGTTTTTTATAAAAAAATAATTGTCCTGAATAAAGAGAACATACCCAAAAATGAACACCTGATATTTGCACCAAATCACCAGAGTTCTTTGATGGATGCTCTTGCTGTTGTCACTAACCTGAAAGGACAGCCGGCTTTCCTGGCGCGATCAGATATTTTTAATAAACCCTTTATAGCCAATCTTTTATATCTATTCAAGATGTTGCCTGTATACAGAATCAGGGATGGTATTGACACTCTCGGATATAATAAAAAAACCTTTGAAAAAACCATTGATATTATCAAAAATAAGAACGGACTGATAATACTTCCTGAAGGGAACCATTCAAAATTCAGACGTCTTCAGGTTTTGAAAAAGGGAATATGCCGTATAGCTTTTCAATCGGAAGAATCCACGAACTTCAATCTCAACCTAAAAATTATTCCTATTGGACTCGATTACAGTAGCCACCAAAAAATAAGAAGCACATTAGTTATCAAATTCGGTAAACCAATTGAAGTCAGGAAATTTAAAGAATTATATCTCGAAAATCCCCAAAAAGGAATGAGAGCATTGAAGGAGGAGATCAGTGACAGGTTAAAGGAACTGATGCTGCATATTGAAACCAGCCAATATTATGATCTTTATAATAGAATCAGGCTCATTTATGGCAGTAAAATGGCTAAAAATCAGGGAATTAACGAGTACAAACAACCTTTAGCTCTTGAACTGGATCAAAAAACCGTTAATGTCCTCAATAAATACCACGATAAATTCGGTGACGGACTGGATAATTTGCAAGGAAAGGTTGAACAATTCACACAATTGAGCACAAAGCTAAATATTGACCACCAGGTTCTTGAAAACGGACCCTCATCATTGATCAATCTATTACTTAAAAGTCTGGCTGCTCTGGTATTCCTGCCGGTTTTTATATATGGTTTTATTAATAACTTCCTTCCATTTTATATCCCGAAATGGCTTTCAAGTAAAATCAAAGACAAACAGTTCCACATTTCAGTAAAATTTGTCATCTCAATGATACTTTTTCCATTGTTTTACCTTATCCAGACACTCCTGGTATCTTTTCTTCCTTTATCAGGTTTTTATACAGCAGGATATTTTCTAAGCTTACCGGTATCCGGAGCCTTTGCTTTTCATTATTCAAACAGTGTAAAGAAACTCCGAATTGGTTGGAGATTCTTCCTACTTCATACCAGAAAGGATCAGCAATTATTATCCTTGTCAGATATCCACAATTCTATAATTACTGAAATGGATGAAATTTTTTCCTGGTTCAGGAAACAGGAAGCCGGCACTTCAGCTTAATTATGATTCTTTCTCTGCAATATCCCTGACTTTACGGAATACACGCATCAAATTATCACCCCATATTTTCTCTATTTCTTTTGGTTTATATCCTCTTTTCAAAAGCTCAAGAGTTATATTCCCCATTTCGCTTACATCGTAGCAATCTTTCAATGCTCCACCTCCATCAAAATCGGTCCCGATACCAACATGGTCGATACCAACCAGTTCAACAACATGATTAATATGATCTACCATGTCAGCAACAGTTACAAGCTTTGGAGGGAATTTCCGGTCAATAGTATACCATTCAGACCTTGCACTATCCATTTCCGATTCAGAAAGGTTCTGAAAATTTTTATACTTTTCACGCAGAGCATATCCTGCAGAATCTCGTTCGGGAAATGGTTCAGGAGTTTTAAGATACTCTGAAACGAAACATATCTGAATAACCCCTCCATTTTCCGTCAATTTCCTGATCATTTCATCCGTAAGATTTCTCGGATTATCACACAAAGTTCTTGCACATGAATGGGATGCAATTACCGGAGCATTGGAAACTTCCAGGACATCATAAAAAGCTGAATCGGAAATATGTGAAACATCAATCATTAATCCAAGGCGATTCATCTCTTTTACCACATTTATTCCAAAATCGCTTAAACCATTGTGTTCGGATCCCTCAGAATCTGTTGAGGAATCGCAAATATCATTATTTCTTGTATGACACAAGGTAATATACCTGGCACCCATCTCATAGAATTTTCCAATCAGGCTTAAATCATTACCAATAGCGTACCCATTTTCTATACCAATAAAAATTGCACGCTTCCCTTCATCCTGGATCTTATATGCATCTTCAGGTGAGGTTGCTATCTGAGCAATATCCTGATTATCTTTTACAGCTTTTTTAATTGCATCAAGAATTTTCAAAGCCAGGTTTTTTGATTTTTCATTTCCTTCTTCAGTACGTTCATCCTGCCCGATAAATACAGCAAAAAATATAGCATCCAGACCTCCTTCCTTCATTCTCGGGAAATCAACCTTGCCTCCACTCTGCCTTGGATCATGTCTGTCACCCGGATTGTAATCAGATCTCAATAACCTCATGGGAGTATCACAATGGGTATCAACAGTGAGAATCTGATCATGGATTTTAGCTGCTTTCTCTGTAAGATTTTCTTCATTCAATTTGCATGAAACCAGCAAAATCGAAATACCTGATAAAAATAAAAACAGGTCGGTTCTTAATTTATTGTATCGGAATTTACTCACTTCGTTCATGAGATCGCCCCGCCCAAGCGGGGCTAAGTTCAATGTTTTTGGCTTGAAAATGGCTAATTTCATTATGCTTTGCATTTTTAAGTCGGCAATCTTCAGTCGGCAGTCGGCAATCTGAAGACAAAGTTTGTCATTTTTTTCTATAAAGTTTAGTAAGTAAACGGATTTTGCGAACGAAGTGAAGCAATCTTTCATGGCTTTTCGTAAAGCTCATGAAAGTCCATCTATTTGGTATTCCGTATGTAATTGACAGATTGCTTCGTCGCTACGCAAAATCTTTTTTCATCCCTTGCCTTCTTCAATCATCATTCGTCATTCGAACTTCGTCTTTCCAAAGGGTTCTTTAAAACATATAACAATTAACGAATAACATTTAACTTTTATCAACATGAAAGGTACTGCCGGCTGTTGACTGTGGACTGCTGACTATTAAGCTAATTATTTATGAAACCTGAAAATTAATGTTTTTTTAATTAACCCTGTGAAACTATGTTCTTCAGGTAAGTATAAGAAAAAACTACCCAGTGTAAGGAATATTTGGATAAATAAAAACTATACTGGTATAACGAACAAACTACAAATCGCAAAAACTCCGAAAAGAATAATCGTTATGCCTGCAATCCGGTTTATCCACATCAGTCTCCTTAATCGAATATTTGCCCTGAAATGATTAACAACTGTACTTATTGTAAACCAGGAAAGGGATGCTCCCATAAAAACGCCTGCTACAACCAACAAGGCAGAAGAATAACCAGAAGATACATCGTGTAAATTAAGACCGGCAAAAATGGCAATATATAAAAAGATAGTAAACGGATTAGAAAGGGCCATAAAAAGAATTGAAATAAAATCTTCAAATAAATTCTTGCCTTCTTTCCTGTGTTTTTTCAATTGTTTTACCGGATTAGCAATAAATATTTTTAAACCAATAAATGCAATAATCAACCCGCCGATTATTTTAATGATAAGTTGTTTTTCACTTAGAAAATGAATAATGAAAGATATTCCAAGTCCGGCAATTAAAGCAAAAATAGTATCAGCTGTTGCTATTCCCATCCCTGAAGAGAAGCCGGAGGATTTTCCTTTATTAAGAGTGCGTTGTAAACATAAAACGCCCATTGGACCCAATGGTATTGATACCACTAATCCTACTAAAATTCCCTTAATTAAAAATAGTAATCCTTCCATAATACTTCTGTCCTGTTCCCTATTATTATACGTAGCAACTATAAACCGGTTTCATTTTCCTTATTAAAAGTTGTAAAAGTAATAATTATTTTGATAAACACGTGAATGCTATCCTGTCATTTAGTATAAATTTTATTTTTTTAACTTTTTTTATACTGGCTTAACAAGCAACCTTGGTTCCATCATTTCAAATATGGCATATCTGACACCTTCTCTTCCAAGACCTGAATTTTTTACACCTCCGTATGGCATATGATCAACACGAAAGGTTGGTACATCATTAATTATTACACCACCGGCTTCTATTTTATTAAATGCCCTGTCCATTTCATTCAATGCATTTGTAAATACACCGGCTTGTAAACCATACTCCGAATTATTCACCGCATTGATCCCTTCACCAAAGTTGTTTATTTTCTCAAGTGTTATTACAGGTCCGAATATTTCAAGAGAACAGACTTTCATCTCGGGTTGGGTACCAGTTAAGACCGTTGGCTCAAAAAAGGACTCTTTTTTCACACCACCACATAGTAATTCAGCACCGCTGCCAACTGCTTCTTTTACCCAATCATCAACCCTTACTGCATTTTCTTCATCAATCATCACTGATATTTCGGTTTCCGGATCAAGCGGATCACCTGCTTTCAGTTCCTTTACTTTTCTAATAAACTTTGTTTTAAACTCCTCGAAAACACAGTTATGAACAAATATTCGTTGTACATGGATACAAACCTGGCCAGAATATGCAAAGGAGCCCACCAAACATTTTTCAACTGCAAGGTCAATATCAGCTGATTCAGAAATTATCACCCCGGCATTTCCACCAAGTTCAAGTAAAACTTTCTTTTTCCCGGCATCCTGTTTCATTTTCCATCCAACAGCAGGAGAACCGGTAAAACTCAATAGCTTAAACCTTTCATCTGTAACAAGTTGATTGCCGGCTTTTCTATCCATTGGTAAAATGGACAGGGCGCCTTTTGGAAGGGAGGTTTTATCGATGATCTTTGCCAGTTCCAGTACTGACAAAGGGGTTGATCTTGCCGGTTTTAGAATAATTGTATTACCCGAAGCAATTGCAGGAGCAATTTTATGGACAGCCAGGTTTAACGGGAAATTAAAAGGAGAGATTCCTGCTACCATGCCAACAGGGAAATATTTGATCCACCCTTCCTTTCCTTCACCTTTAGAGGTCCAGTCAATTGAGATATACCCACCCGGGAGTCTTTTACTTTCCTCGGCTGCAACCAGGAAAGTCTGTGAAGCACGGTCAATCTCACCCAATGCATATCTTATAGGTTTCCCTGACTCTTCCGCAAGCACATGTGCCAGATCTTCCCGCTTTTCTGTGATTGTATCTGATATTTGTCTGAGTATTTCATATCGCTGGTACGACGGCAGGTTTTGCATTTCTTCTTTAACCGATTCGGCTCCCGAGATAGCGTTTTCCAACTCATCCCGCCCGGCAAGGTACGTTTTCGCAAATACCTTGTTGCTATATGGGTTCGTGACCTCTAAAACAGCTTGTGTA
>JAUVHQ010000353.1 GCA_030593185.1 Bacteroidota bacterium | reverse complement strand
ATAAACTCCTTTTAACTCATTATTATAAAGCATCCTGACTTCAGGGATAAATTGTATTGGTGAGCCGGTTAACTTATTCTGTTCTCTTACGAAATCATAAATTATTGCCATTGTATAATGCACAACAAGATTAGCAGTATTAGCATCAGAAGCATCTGCAATTAATTGGATACTTGCAGTTCCCTCTCTTTTAAGCTTTCTTCCAAAACCTGATTCAAAAATTATCACCTGCCTGACATTTCCTTCTTTGAAAACATCTTCTACCTCTTTCATATTCTTTATATTACGATCAAGAATAAAAAATCCTGATGAAATAATTTTATTTGTTAGTTCAATAGTAACAGGGTCTTTTGACTGATCGAGAATTGCAATTCTAATATCTTTTATTTCGTTGGTAATCACATAACCAAAAAGCAGTATCTGAACTATTGGCATACCAAACAAGATAAGCATAGTACGAGGATCGCGGAAAATGTGTAAAAACTCTTTTAATACAAAACCCCAGAATCTTTTCATCCTTGTTATTAATTATTTTGGTCAGGTTTTATCCTGGCAATCTTAAGAAAAACTTCATTCATGTTTTTAACCTTGTATTTTCCCTTCAGGGCTGACGGTGTGTCAAGATCAGCAATTCTTCCATCAACCATTATCGAAATCCTGTCACAATACTCGGCCTCATCCATATAATGAGTAGTAACAAAAACTGTTATTCCACTATCAGCGGCTTCATATATCTGATCCCAGAATTTTCTTCTGGTAACAGGATCAACACCACCGGTTGGTTCATCAAGAAAAACCAGTTTTGGCTTATGCAGTATTGCAACCGAAAAAGCAAGCTTTTGCCTCCAGCCCAATGGCAAAGAAGATATTAGTTTATCACGCGAATGCTCAAGATCAAGTCTGCGCATCAAATTAGTGGCTCTCTGAGCTATTTCCCGCCTGGATAGTCCATATATACCACCAAAAAGCCGGATATTCTCAAACACGGTGATATCCTCGTATAAAGAGAATTTCTGGCTCATATATCCTATGTTCCTTTTAATCTGCTCAGTTTGAGTATATATATCAAATCCGGCTACATTAATTTCACCTGAAGTAGGCGCCCAGAGTCCGCACAAAATCTTAATTGCTGTTGTTTTTCCTGCACCATTTGCACCAAGAAAACCAAAAATTTCTCCTTTGAATACTTCAAAACTCAGGTTATCATTCGCCTTGAAGTTTCCAAATTTCTTTACAAGGTTTTTAACAGTAATAATGGTTTCCTTTTGTTCGTTCATTTTACTTTTATTATTCTATCAATACCTAAAAGTGCATTTACCAGGTTATACTGACAATAATATCTCGTCCTCTTCATGCATCAGATCCATAAAACAATCTTCAATCTCAGGTTTAATAACCTTAACATGTATCCTTTCGTGTCCTTTATCCTGAAGGTATTTTATTACCTGTTTAGGAGATGCTTTCCGGTCTTTACGTGTAAGATGCACTGACTGACCGAAAAGAAATGCCGAATGTGTATCTTTATCATTCCTAAGGTCATTTACCAGCTTGTATAAATTATCTGAAGAAACTGATAACAGATTCCTTTGATATCCTGCAATTATGTTCTCCGGTTTATTAATCGATAATAAATTCCCCTTTTGTATCAAACCAACCCTGTCGCATAATGATGCTTCATCCATATAAGAGGTTGAAACGAGAATGGTAATCCCTTTTTGCTGAAGCCGCTTCAGCATATCCCAGAACTCCTTCCTTGAAACAGCATCCACACCGGTAGTTGGTTCATCCAAAACAAGTAGTCGCGGTTTGTGTATCAATGCACAGGAAAGTGCCAGTTTTTGTTTCATTCCTCCTGATAGTTTCCCCGCTTTTCTTGTTTTAAAGGGCTCTATCTGGCAATAAACATCTTTTATCAGGTCATAGTTTTTTTCAATGGTAGTGCCAAAAACGGTGGCATAAAATTTCAAATTCTCCTCAACAGTCAAATCGTGATACAGTGAAAACCTGCCTGCCATATATCCGACTAATTGTCTGATCTTTTTGTAGTTTTTTAATACATCCAGCCCAAAAAGATCAACTGCTCCCCTGTCCGGAAGTAACAATGTTGTAATTATTCTAAAAAGAGTGGTCTTTCCCGAACCATCAGGACCTATTAGTCCAAATAACTCACCTTCCCTGACAGAAAAAGTAATATCACTGAGGGCTTGTAATCCTTCGAAACTCTTGGTAATATTGGTTATTTTGAGTGCCATATAATTTAATAAGTTGAAAGTTATAAAGTTTAAAAGTTAAGAGTTATACGTTCAGCCTTCAATTCCTATGTCATCAAAATGTTACGTGTTACGGGTTTCGGGTTAAGGTCTTTTGAACCATAAACTCTTCATTCTTCCCTTTGCCTTCTGCCTTCTGCCTTCTTACTACCTACTATTTACTACTTACTTCTTCAACTCATCTCTCCAAAAACATCACCTCCCCCGGCATACCTATTTTTATTCTGCCATCATTCTTAACCCTTACTTTTATTGCATAAAC
>JAUVHQ010000127.1 GCA_030593185.1 Bacteroidota bacterium | reverse complement strand
ATCTAAATCGGGAACTCACTTAAGCCGTATAGGCGAATATCGCTGGCATATCCTTGATCCTGTCAGGTTTGAGACGGACCTGAGGATTACTATTCAGAGTCTTGGCTGGCAGAGTGGGGGGAGATATCTGCCGCTTCAAGACGATCTTTCATCAGTTGCGTATTGGTATCAGTCAGAACCGCATAACCGGTTTCCTGAACTTCCTGATAAAGAAAAGCTGGTAATAATTGATTGATTGTGGAATAAGGGCGCCTACGCTAAAGCTTCAGCGACAGCGTGCTGAGGCTGAGGCTAAGGAAGATAAAAGATTTCATTGATATATAAAAAGAGAAAACTTGGAAAAACAATGGTCAGATCAATATTAATCCTGCTTGTGGGGATGATTTTTGTCTTGCCTTCCGGTTCACAGGACAAGCAAAAAACACTGAAACTTTGGTACCGCCAACCCGCATTACGTTGGGATCATGGTATGCCAATTGGAAACGGACGTATTGGCGCTATGATTTATGGTGGTGTACAATCTGAAAGAATAGTACTGAATGAAGAAAGTATCTGGAGCCATGACGGGGAGTACTTAGATAGCAAAGGAGCATATAAATATGTAAAAGAGATACGACAATTATTATTTGACGGGAAATACAAAGAAGCTGAAAAGCTTGCAGCTGAAAAAGTTATGGGTGATCGGTTGCCCTCCGGCACCAATACATACCAGGAACTGGGACATCTTACCATTGATTTTCCGGATCATAACAACGCAAAGGATTACTATCGGGAGCTGGACCTTGAAACGGCGATTGCAACTATCAGATATAAAATTGAAAAAACTGAATTTACCAGGGAGACTTTCAGTTCTGCAGTTGATCAGGCTATATATTATAAAATCACAGCAAATAATTCCGGAATAATTAATGCAATGATCTCTTTTGACAGAGAAGGTTCTGAATTGGATATCCAGGTCACAGATAATGAAATTATTATACTGGGGATGGCCGGAAAGAAAAAAGGAGTCCGTTTCTGCGGACGCGTAAAAGTGATCTCAGGAAGTGGAGAGGTTACTGCAGATAAGCAGAACATTCTTGTTAAATCTTCTGATTCATTATTGCTTGTTATTACAGTGGCAACGGATTATTCCGGTGGTGATCCGTTTACTCAAAGCAAAAAGCTAATGGAAGCAGCTCTTGGGAGGGCTTATACGGAAGTCAGGCGTAACCATATTGCTGAATATCAATCATGGTTTAACAGGTTTTCTATTAACCTCGGAAGTTCGCAGGCCGAATATTTCCCGACAGATGAGAGGCTGGAAGCTTTGAAAATTGGTGCCGTCGACCCATCGCTGATCTCTTTGTATGTACAATTTGGCAGATACCTTTTGATATCCAGCTCAAGACCGGGATGTATGCCGGCGAATCTACAGGGTATATGGGTTGACGGGATAAAACCGCCATGGAACTCGGATTACCATATTAATATTAACCTGCAGATGAATTACTGGCCCGCTGAGGTCACTAACCTTTCTGAGTGTAGCTATCCTTTATTTAATTTTATTGAAAAGCTTATACCAAATGGCAGGAAAACGGCACGAACTCTGTATGGTTCCGATGGGTTTACCGCTCATCATACTTCTGATGCATGGTTTTTTACCACCTGTTTCGGATATCCGAAATACGGAGCCTGGCCCATGGCAGTTGGGTGGCTCTCCAGGCATCTGTGGGAGCATTACTTATACACACAAGATCTTGCTTTCCTGAAGAACACTGCCTATCCCATTATGAAGGAAGCAGCTGAGTTTTACCTTGACTTTCTGGTGGAGGAGCCAAAAACCGGCTTGCTTGTTTCCGGTCCTTCCATTTCACCTGAGAATTCATTTATCACTCCAAACGGCGAAAGGGCAAGTTTGTGTATGGGCCCTTCAATGGATCACCAGATAATACAGGATCATCTCCTTTCAACAGTTAAAGCATCGGAACTACTTGATACCAATATGATATTCAAATATGAAATACTGAATATCCTTGATAAGCTAACACCGGTTAAAATTGGGAAAGACGGTAGGATTATGGAATGGTCGCAGGATTTTGAAGAAGCAGAACCGGGTCACCGGCATATGTCGCATCTCTATGGTTTGTTTCCCGCTAATTTGTTTACATGGCAGGAAACTCCGGATCTTATGGAAGCAGCAAAAAAAGTATTAGAATACAGGTTGAAACATGGAGGTGGTCATACCGGATGGAGCAGAGCCTGGATAATTAATTTCTATGCAAGACTGAAAGATCAGGAAAAGGCTTATAGTAATGTAAGAGCGCTTCTTTCAAAATCAACTTTGCCCAGTATGCTCGATACACATCCTCCGTTTCAGATTGATGGTAATTTTGGTGGTTGTTCCGGTATTGTTGAAATGCTGATTCAATCGCACGGAGGTGAGATAGAATTGCTGCCTGCTCTTCCTTCGGCATGGAAAGATGGAGAGATCAAAGGAGTAAGAGCAAGAGGCGGATTTGAAATAGACATGAAGTGGGATGAGGGACAACTTGTTTCAGCCCGGATAAAATCATTAGCAGGCAAGAGCTGTGAAGTGTTATACAAAGGGAAACGTTTTGCAAAAGAAACAGTTAAAGACGAAGAATTTATTATCACTCCGGAAATGCTTGCTGATACAATGCAATAAATAAAAAAATATTCAGCGTAATTTTAATTAATGCTAATTTCAATTCAATTTCTGAAAATGAAAAATTAACTGTTAATCAAAAAAATCCGACAATGAAAAAACCAGGCATTTATTATGTTTTTGGCCTAATGCTCGTAATGACTGTTCTTTTCTCCTGCTCCGGGGGTAATGGGCATAAAAAGGATGAGCTCACTTTTGAAAAGGGAACTTTTGGGTATGATCTTAACTTTTTAGAGAAACAGGGAGATATGATCGTACTGTCCGGGAACGAAGATAAAGCACAGGTAATTGTTTCTCCCCGGTATCAGGGTAAGGTTTTCACAAGTACAGCCGAAGGGCTTGAAGGAAAAAGCTTTGGCTGGATCAATTACAACCTGCTTGAATCTGATACTATCCTTGATCATATGAATGGCTATGGTGGAGAGGATCGGCTGTGGATCGGTCCGGAAGGAGGACAATTCTCAGTGTTTTTCAAACCCGGAGGTGAGATGAATTATGCCAATTGGTTTACACCTGCACCTGTTGATACTGAGCCATGGGAATTAATTTCCAAATCTCAAAGTAAAGTAGAGATGCAGAAAGAGATGACACTTAAGAATTATTCAGGATCGGAGTTTAGTTTACTGATCAACCGTAATATTAATCTGTTCGATACCGAAAAGGTAAATGATCTTCTGGGGATAAAAATTCCCGGGAATGTTAATTGGGTTGGTTACGGTTCGGAGAATATAATGACAAATACCGGTGACAATGCCTGGACCAGGGAAACCGGAACACTCTCAATATGGATGTTAAACATGTTCTCTCCCAGTGATCATATCACCGTTGTTATCCCGTTCCGGGAAGGGGATGAGAAAGATATTGGACCAATTGCCACTACCAATTATTTCGGAGAGATAACACCTGAACGCATTAAGTATTCTAACGATGTGATCTTTTTCAGAGTTGACGGAAATAAAAGGAGAAAACTGGGGCTCTCACAAAACAGAGTAAAGCCTGTTGCCGGGAGCTATGATGCTGAAAACAGGGTGCTGACAATAGTAAAATATTCAGTTCCTGAAAGAGATGCCGATTATGTAAACCAGCTCTGGCCATGGCAGGAAAATCCTTTTATTGGTGATGTAATGAATGCTTATAATGATGGTCCGTTGGAGGATGGCAGCCAGATGGGTCCGTTCTATGAAATTGAAAGTTCTTCACCGGCTGCCTTTCTGGAAAAAGGAGAAAATATAACCCATCATCATATGGTTTTTCATTTTACAGGACCGGAAGATCTGCTAAACAGGTTATCATCCGATATCCTGGGTGTTACTCTTGATGAGATTAAACAGGCTTGGTGAGTTTTTTGAGTCTTCGCCTGCCCCGTAAGGAAGTTTACACTGTGAAATTGCTTGCCCTGTGTAATCCACGAAGTGGTGCAACGCAATTACACAGGGCGGGCAATATTTAACAGGGAATGACTGTACCGGGGTGGCTAAAAAGACTTTTCGGACTGAGCTCATAGTTCTATATTTATAATTTATATTAGAAATCAGCAGATGAAAAAAACGAATTTGTTATTGCTAATTCTTGTATTAATAACCGGATGCCGGAAAGCCGACCCTCCGGAACCTTTTGGTCCTGTACCATCTGAGAGACATCTGGCCTGGCACCAAATGGAATATTATGCTTTTGTTCATTTCAATATGAACACTTTTACCAATATGGAATGGGGATATGGTGATGAATCACCTGAGTTGTTCAATCCGGCAGAACTGGATTGCCGCCAGTGGGCTCGCGTATGCAAAGAGGCAGGTATGAAAGGAATCATTCTTACAGCTAAACATCACGATGGTTTTTGCTTGTGGCCCTCAAAATATACTGATCATTCGGTGAAGAATTCCCCCTGGAAGGATGGAAAAGGAGATGTTGTGAAGGAACTGTCTGAAGCATGTAAAGAATATGGTTTGAAAATGGGATTGTACCTTTCACCCTGGGACAGGAACCATGCTGATTACGGGAGCCCTGAGTACATTACATATTATCGTAATCAGCTAACGGAACTGCTTACAAATTATGGAGAAATATTTGAGTTCTGGATCGATGGAGCAAACGGAGGTACCGGATACTATGACGGGGCGGATGAGGACAGAAAGGTAAACAGGAAAACATACTACGACTGGCCAAACACTTTTGAGATTGTAAGAGAACTTCAGCCAAATGCTGTGATCTTCAGTGATGCAGGTCCGGATATACGATGGGTTGGTAATGAGCAGGGCTGGGCAAATGAAACTAACTGGTGCCTGTTACGACGGGATGAAGCCTGGCCCGGATGGCCACGGTATAAAGAATTGAGATCAGGACATGAAGATGGAACTTATTGGGTGCCGGCTGAAGTTGATGTTTCTATACGGCCGGGATGGTATTATCATCCTTCGGAAGATAACCGGGTTAAAAGTTTGCCGCAGTTGCTTGATATTTATTATCAATCGGTTGGCAGGAATGCTAATCTGCTCCTGAACTTTCCGGTCGATAACAGGGGACTGATCCACGAAAAGGATGTTGAACAGGTATATAAACTTGCTGAAACGCTAAAGGCAGATTTTGCTATAGAACTTGCCGGTGGTAAAAAGGTAACTGTAACAAACATTCGCGGGAATTCCCGTCGGTACCGGGCATCCAATGTAAATGACGGGAAAAGGAGAACTTATTGGGCTACTGAAAACAATATCATAGATGCTTCCCTGGTGATCGATCTGGAAGAACCGGTTGAATTTAACCGTTTCCTTATTCAGGAATATATTCAGCTCGGACAACGTGTTCAGGAGTTTACACTGGAAGCCATGGTGGAAGATAATTGGAAGCTGCTGGCATCGGAAACTACTATTGGCTATAAAAGAATTTTGAGACTGCCAACGGTAAAAACTTCCAGAGTCCGGCTTAATATTATACGATCCAAAGCTTCTCCTCTTATTTCTAATATTGAACTATATAATGCTCCTAAATAAAGTCTGTCTTTAAAGTCTGAAAATTTAAATAAATAGTAAAAATCACAAATGACAAGCACCAAATATCAAATAAATCTCAATATTCAAAGTCTCAATATTCAAAATTGTTTCGGTCACCCGCCTGCCCAAAGTTCCATTGGTATGGCGGGCAGGTTTGATAATTGATATTTGAAATTTATTTATTATTTATTATTTGTTTTTTGTTATTTGGTGCTTCAATTCAAAATCTGTTTGACTTTATGGACAGACACAAAATAATCTAAAAATCATATTATGAACAGGAAACTTATTCTTTACACTTTTGTTGCTGCTCTTGGCGGCTTACTGTTTGGCTTTGATACTGCAGTTATTAATGGTGCCATGCCTTTTTTTACACAACATTTTAACCTTTCCGGGGCTATGCAGGGCTGGGCAGTCAGTTCTGCTCTTATTGGTTGTATCGTGGGAGCCATTGCAATCGGGCGTCCGGGCGATGTTTTCGGACGACGACTGATGTTGAAACTGATGGCACTGTTTTTCCTGATCTCAGCTATTGGTACCGGAATATCTATCGATCTTACAATGTTTGTGATTTTCCGTTTTATCGGTGGTTTGGCTATCGGTGGTGCTTCCGTATTGTCACCGGCATATATTTCAGAAATATCCCCTCCCGCTTATCGTGGCAGATTAACCCTGACATTTCAACTGGCTATTGTAGTTGGTATCCTTGTTGCTTTCTTTTCAGATTGGATGTTGCTTAATACAGGTGAGAACAACTGGCGCTGGATGTTCCTGAGTGAATGTATTCCTGCAGTAACTTATTTTTCCCTGCTCTTTTTTGTTGGTAAAAGTCCCCGAT
>JAUVHQ010000201.1 GCA_030593185.1 Bacteroidota bacterium | reverse complement strand
TTAATTATCCGTATTGAATTTATTTTTTTCTGTTGGTAATGTGAACGTAAATATGTTGCCTTTTCCCTGTTTGCTTTCTGTAAATATCTTTCCCTTGTTCTTCTCAACAAACTTTCTGACAACTGTAAGAGCCAATCCTGCTCCTGTTTTAGTAACACTTTCTTCGTTAAAAGTTATATGGTTAGATCCTGAGAGTTCAGCTTGTTCTTCTTTGGTAATTCCTTTTCCTTCGCCTGAAACACTTATGTATATATTTTCACTTTCCTGTTTTGCATTAACTTCAATTGTGCCATTTGCAGGGGTGTGTTTGATAGCATGATTAAGCAGATTTTTAATTATGGTGATAACCAGGGTTTCATCTGCATATGGATACAGAGCACCTTCTATTTCAGTAGTGATGTTGATATCCTTTTTATCTGCCTGTATCATGGAAATATTTATAACATTGTCAATGGTTTTTGCGATACTGAAAGATTCAGGCTGATAATAAATTTTATTTCTGAGAGCTCTTGACCATTGTAACATATTTTCGAGCAAACTAAAAAGTTCTTTGGAGGATTTATATATTATGCCACTGTAATTTCTTATTAATTCTCTGTCATTTGTGTCCGCTTCTTCTGTTAATAATTCAGTAAATCCAAGTAGTGAATTAAATGGTGTGATCAGATCATGAGCAATAACGGTAAGAAATTTATTCTTTGTTATATTCATTTGCCGGTGTTCCAATTCCGATTTTGTTATTTTAGAATATGTATGTTCTAAGCGCTTGTTGGAATTAATTATGATAAATTGGTTTTTCTTCTTTATTATTAGGTTAAAGTATCCTGCAGATATTCCGATTAACATAATTAAAATAAAACCGATTAAATAATTTCTGAATGTTACTCGTTTTTCAACTTTCAGTAATTCAATTTCCATGTTTTTACGCAGTGACTTTAGCTCATTCTCTTTCAGGCGGGTATCATATCGGACCCTGTGGTTTTCAATTCTTTTACTGTTCATATCAAGATAGATAGAATCCTTTAAATGAGTATATTGTTTATGGTACCAATATGCTGCCGGGTATTTATTGTTCTTATCAGAGCATTGTGCCAGTAGAAGGTAAATATCTCTGATATGTTCATAGTCATTTTTCTTTTTAGAATAGCTCAGGGCATTCTGAAGATGATACATCGCTTTATCGTAAGTACCCATTTCAGAATATATCTTCCCAATAGTTTGTTCGATCATGGCAAGTTCATTTTCTCTGCCACCTGAGTGAATCCCCAAATCTATTCCTTTCTGCAATGTGTTGAGTGCCGGTGAAGTTTTATCCATTGCGAAATAAGTATTACCGAGTTGCAATAGTATTTGCATCTCACCTTTAATATTGCTGCATTTTTTGTAATATTCCAATGCTTTTTTGTTCAGGTCAATTGCCTGATCAAAATGAGCAAGACGGTAATGAAAATCTGCAAGGTTGTGATAACCAATTGCAATTTTTTGATTATCGCCAATTCTTATCCTGATAGTTAAGGATTTATTAAAGTAATTCAAACTTTCATCATAGTTTGAGAGATAATAGTAAGCTAAACCGAGATTATAATATGAAAAACTGAGACCGTTCGGATCATTTATGATTTCTCTGATTTTCATCGCTTCAAGAAAGTAGTCTATAGCTTCTTTATATTTCTCATCATGTAAATAGATAATTCCCAATCTGTTTATTGCATCTGCAATTCCTTTCTGATCCCCGAGTTTAACAGCGATTTTTTTGGCTTCTATGGTATAATCAATACTTTGTTGATAAGAAATATCCTGGATAAGAGAAGAAAGTTCTATTAGAATGAAAATTTTATCTGTGTCATTAGCGTAAGCAAGATTCATATTCAGGCTGTCGATTTTTCCGGACTGAGCAAAAGAGGAGCCTAATCGTAGTAATACCAGAAAAGCTGGCAATATGATCCACTTATATTTCATCTGTTTTGCAATTTTCTATTTATTTTTATTAGGAACAGTAAATTTAAAAGTTGTTCCTGTTTCCGGTGTATTTTCAGCCCATATTATACCTCCCATTATCTCAACAAATTCTTTACATAGTATAAGACCAAGTCCTGTGCCTTCCTCATTATTGGTGCCTTTTGTGGAAAATGAATGTTTAATATCAAATAAATTATCTATGTTAGTTTTTGATATTCCAATTCCGTTATCCGTAATTGAAAATTCAACAAAGTCATTTTTGACAACTGTTGAAATTTCAATTTTCCCTCCTTTTTTAGAATATTTAATGGCATTATGGATAAGATTCCTCAATATTGTTGAAAGCAGATTCTCATCACAATATACTTTATGATTTTTATTAATAGAAGAAATTAATTCAATCTTCTTTTCCTTTGCTGCAATGTTGAGAAGTGCTGTCACATTAATTGCCATGTCACTAGCATCAAGATATTCGGGTCTGTTGTCAAGCTTCCCTGTCTGGGCTTTAGTCCACTGCAGGAGATTATTTAACAGATTATACAAATTTTTTGCAGATGAATTTATAAGTTGGCTGTATTTAATTACTTCTTCTTTTTTCAATTCTTCATTTTGATTGTTTAGCATTTCAGCAAGAGTAAGGAGAGCATGAAAGGGGTTAATCAGGTCATGTGCAATGATTGAAAAAAACCTGTCCATATTTTCATTAGTATTTTTTAGCCTTATCTCTGATTTTTTCAGCTTCTTGCTGGAATAGAAAAGTTCAATATTCTTCTTCTTAATAAACTGTAAGTTTTTCTTCTTGAGGAAAAAACTCCTTAATACTAACAAAACAAGGAATGTAATGAGTAATAAGGATATAGCCAGGTAAATGATCCTATTCTTTTGTTTCATCAAATGAAGATTCCTGAATTCTTCATTTCTTTTCAGGAGTTCAATCTCTCTGTCTTTCAATTCTGACTCAAAACTTACCTGCATCTCAGCAAATCGTCTGCTGCTTTGTTCGGAAAAGATACTATCCTCTGTTTCTGAAAAAAGCCGGCTGTATTTAAAAGCTTCACTGAAATTCTCTTTTTTTTCATAGTATTTTGAAAGGAGCTCATAGCAATCTGACTGAACGTCCCGGTAGCCGATCTTCTTGCTGATTTTAAGACATTCATAAAGAAATTTATGGGCATTTTCAAGATCTCCATTTTTCAAATACACATCACCCAGGTTGAGTTTTGAAACTGCAATACCTGTTGATGAATTAATTTCTTCCTGAATCTCAAGAGCCCGGTAATAATATGGCAATGCTTCACTGTATTTTTTCTTATCATTGTAAATTTCCCCAATATTGTTTAGTGTATAGCTAAGACTGGTTTTGTCATCGAGATCTTCTAACAGATTGAGATTCATGAAATAATAGTTTAAAGCTTTTGAGTATTCTTTCATTTCATGGTAGTACGTCCCCAGATTATTGTAATTGGTGGCAATATCACTTGTATTATTGATTTTTATATTAATAGCATATGCTTTTTGAGTGTATTCTATTGCAACATCATAGTCATAAAATTCGGATGCAATAATTCCAAGATTATTATAACAACCTGCAATACCGGCACTGTCTCCGATTTCTTCTCTTATATCAATGGCTTCGAGATAACGCTCCATTGCTGCGTTAAAGTTCGAAGTAATCCAATGAATATTCCCCATTTTATTTAATGCGTCCGCTTCCCCTTTTTTATAATTTTGTTTTCTGCTTTCAAGAAGTGCACTGTTTGCATAATCTGCACTCTTTTTTAATGAGATTTCAAAATACAATTCAGATAATTCGATCATATAATCGATTCTGCTAATATTATCTACAAGGGCTAATTGATTTTCGAGACTATCAATAATTTGTACCTGAGCTTTTAAATGTTGTGAGAGAACACCTGCATGCAGGATGATTAGTATTAGGAAAGTAATTGTTTTGTTTTTATGTGATGCTGCCATTTATTTATTATAACTACTATGGTTGTTAAGTTGTTGCTAATCAGTCGAATTATTTTTATAAGCTATAGAAAAGATTGTATACATAATCAAAAAAGAGAAATAATGAATATAAAATTAAGTTTATTAATATACGAATATTGTCTGATATAGTTTTATTTTTTCCTTTCCCGCCTTACTTTTTCAACTTTGCTGTTTACCTCATCTCTTTCAAACTTAGTAGTTATCATATCTCCCCTGGTTAAACCGGCTCCATTCCTGATTATTATTCCATTATGATAAGTAAGGGAATATCCCCGTTTCAGAACCTGTTCCGGATCCATGTAATTGATGGTTTTTGAAGCAATTTGTAAGTAATGTTTTTTTTCAATGAAATACTTCCCGGAAAATGATTTTATGGCAGATTGAGAATATCGAAAAAAATCTTTTTTCGCCTGGAGGAATCTATTAGTCCTTTTTTCAAAACTGTAAGATAACTGGTCGAGGGTCCGGCTATTTATTACCAGAACATTGTTCCCGATGCGGGCTAATTTACGACTTATATCATCAATCTGTTCCTGCTTGTTTTGAAGACAATCATTAACCAGGTTAATTGCAGTTGTCTGTAGTTCTTCGAGATACTGATCAAGTGAATATGTTTGCATAATAAGGAACTCGGCAACGGCAGTAGGAGTTTTAAGTTTTGTATGAGCTGCAAGATCGGCAACGGAAATATCTTGTTCATGACCGATACCTGTGAGTACAGGCAGGGGGAATTGTGTAATATGGTAAGCAAGGTCGTAGCTGTCAAAACAGCTAAGATCTGACTTTGATCCACCACCCCGGATAATTACCACTATATCGAAAAA
>JAUVHQ010000368.1 GCA_030593185.1 Bacteroidota bacterium | reverse complement strand
GAGTTTCTTCTACGCAGAAGAGTTGGTGTTGAAGACAGGTATGATGTTGAAATGTTATGAGACTGGCTTTTCCAGTGACTATGTAGAGAAGCTATAAATGAATTATTAATAGACTCCAAAATTTCTCCAATAAAGATCATTTGTCCAATTAAATGATAATAAATACCATAACAGTAAATAAATAACTTTCGTTCAGATTAGCAATAATACTATTAAATGGAACACATTGATACTAATTTGCTACCAGAAAGAATATAATTCATATAATTATCGGAATATCAGTATATAGCATAAATTAATTCGATTCTTGTCCTGGGCACAGGATCCCAGATCGTATATTTTTATATGATCTGGGATTTTTTTACTCTTCGTTCTTTGTTTTTCCTTCTTCCCTCTTCGACTTTCAACTTTACAAACTTTCAACTTTCAACTCTTCATCTTCTCCTTCTTCCTTCGCTCTTTGGCTCCTTACTTCTTACTTCCTACTTCTTCACTGTCCGTTCCAGCCGGCAATTCTTGCCAGTATCCACCACATTGCATAAGCTTTCCGGTTGGCAGTGATGTGTTGTGAATTATGAGCGCCATATTCAACAGAACCTCCGGGTGCTTGCTTGTTTTCAAACCAATCAACCCCCAGGGTGTGCGAATCCTGCCAGTCCTTATAGAAATTCCCTCCATACGCAGTTGAATTCCCGTCGTCACCTGTATCTTCCCAGTAATTATCATCCATATCATGGGTGTCAATACTATAATAATCCAGACAGAATTGTTTATTCGTGTCACAATATGCAGTGATCAGTTCTGCCTGGTTTTTTGGCTTGCCATCACCAACATTGTCGCCTGCATTGGCATGACCTGTCATGAATACAAATGCTACCGGTGTTTCTTTTTGACCTGAACCGGTGCCAATTTTTGTACCGTTTGTTCCATATTCGGAGATAAGGGTTTTCATTCCCGGAAGGTAATTATCAACTACATTATGTCCTGCAATATTACACCACGACCACATTATAACATTGATTATGGCATTGTCAGGATCATCAAGGAAATTACGTGTTGCCTGAATAAAAGCTGTTTCATTTCTGCTTAAGTCGGACGCATCCGTTCCGCTTTCTGCGTAGGAAGAGATGACATAATCCCTGAAATCGAGCTTGTCAGTAGCAGGTGAGTTATTTGTAATACCAAAAAGGGACTGGTCACCATCTTTATAATCCTGTAACCCAAATACTCCTCTTGATACATGTGTGCCATGTGAAGTGTGCTGGTAAGCAATATGCAGTGTAGTGCGTGCCGTATCAATGTACTCCTGGGGGATTGACCGCAAAACACTATCTTTAGCCACACTGTAATCTGCAATAAATTGAGTTCCGGTAATTTCGTTATTATCATCCGGGGAGTCTTCTTTTTCGCAACTTCCGATGAACAGGGCAATAGAAATCGTTATGGTCGTTAATATAATTTTTGTTTTCATCATAATATGATCAATTAGTGTATTAGCCAGAGTATTTATACGGCACATAACTTGTTTTTGTTGTCTGATATTAAAGGATTTTTAACTTTTTCAATCGCTTTCAGATTTATACTCCTTAATAACCTTTAATACATTTTCATTGTCGTTTGCAACATTTACCTGGTTTTTGTTTTATTTATCCCTGAAACAACGGTGCTACCCCGGCTGAAATCTTTTCCAATTCTGCAATTTCATCATTAGTTACAGGTTTGTAAATTTGTGCTATATCAAGAGCTATGTCCCAAAATCCCGGATCTCCCGGTGGAATTGCAGCGGTTACTCCTTGTGACAGGGTGAACCGTACCGAAAGATTCGCCACTTTTTTGTCTTCAACAGGTATATACCAAAGTCTGTCATAGGGTTTTTTTGCACCCTCCGGAATTTTTGTAAATGCAAGTGTTTTGAGTGCCAGAATACCCATTTTTTTTTCTTTTGCCTTTTCAACCACTTTGGGGCCGAAATCACCCTGGTTCCAGCAAACAAAATTTATAGGATAAAGTATGGTATCAAAGTCGAATTTTTCCATAGCGAGAAGGGCTGCTTCCTCAGAATGGGCAGAAAATCCAATAAACCGGATCTTTCCTTGTTGTTTGGCTTTCAGAACAGTTTCCATCGCACCCTCCGGGCTAAAAGCTTTCTCAACATCCTCCTTTTTTGTCAGGGCGTGCAACTGATAAAGATCAAAATGATCGGTTTTTAATTTTTTCAACGACTCATGCAATTCTTTTTCTGCCCCTGCTTTATTACGTTCAAGGGTTTTGCATGCCAGAAAGCATTGATCCCGGTATGGTTTCAGTGCCGGACCAAGGTGTTCTTCGGCATTCCCATAGGATGGTG
>JAUVHQ010000161.1 GCA_030593185.1 Bacteroidota bacterium | reverse complement strand
GGGATTAAAGATTACAGTTCTGATTCCCCTGATCTATTCTATCAGTATGAATTATCAACTCCTTTTAAAGCTGTTGGTAGTGTGGCTTACCAGTTTGGGAAACGGGCATTGTTAAGTGTTGATTACGAATTTGTTGATTATTCCACGGCACGCTTAAGAAGAGGAGAGGATGGCTATAATTTCAATTCTGAGAACGATGATATTAAAGATGTTTACAGGAAAACAGGTAATCTCAGGTTAGGAGGAGAGTACAGATTAGGAGCCATTTCCTTAAGGGGAGGCTATGCTTACTATGGAAGTGCGTATGACAAATCTGAAGCTAATACAGATGCAAGTTATTCATTGATCTCCGCAGGTATTGGATTCAGTCAAAAGAAATTCTATATGGACCTTGGTTATTCACATATGATGCATGAAGAACAGTATTTTATGTATCCTTCTGCAAATGTGGCACCCTCAGTAAACGAGTCAAATATAGACAAATTCCTGGCTACTTTTGGATTTAAATTCTAATCACTTAACGGTATCTTTACCAGTAGTGATTATTGATTTTCCTAAGAATTCCGCAGTCTCCGGACCTAAATTAAAAAGCAGATCGAGAATGCTCAGATTTGGAATAAAACCATGTTTTGGGCTGAATACCTGCGTATATTCAAGATTCTTAAAGAAGGGATCTCTGAAAGATTTTTTAGGGTGTATTTTTTCCCTGAAATCAAGCAGTTTTGAAGAATATTGTTTTATGAAAGATTTAGTAAAAGAAAAACCCTGTTTAATTTCAAGGTGACGTAAAAAAACATTCATAAGAGAAGTGTTATAGTCGATCAGGAAGCGGAATTTTTTCTGGTAATAGGGAATTAAATCGTCAATATAGAACTCGAAAAATGGAGCAGATTTATATGATGAAATAATTGAACGCCAGTGATTTGCCTGCCAGTCAGTATCATAATCGATCTCAAGTTCATTAATAGCTGTTTTGTGAAAACTTCCCCGTTGTACCGGTACTATAAGAGTTAAAGGACCATTAGCGCCGTATATTATGCATCTGTTGCGGTAAGATTGCTTTAGATAGTTCTCGTTTCTTTCAATAAGGACAGGATAGGACAGAAAGAACCTGGAGTAGTAATAGATTGGACCTAAATAGGTTGTGGATAGAACTACAGATGCTTTTTCTGACATTGATTACTGGTTACTGGGTGCTGGTTACTGGTTACTGGTCACTGGTTACTGGTTACTGGGTGCTTGCAGGTTTTTAACTTCAAATATTTTTCAAGCCTCAAAGACAAGGCATGCCTTGTCTCTTCAAGCATCTTCACACTTGAAACTAATACTCACCTTACTCAACTTACTCACCTACTTACCTCTCTCTTCACTTTTGCCTTCTGCCTTCTGCCTTTTGCCTTGATATTTATCATAGTTTATTTATCAAGTTTGCATTGAACCCGGCACCAAAACCATTATCAATATTAACTACAGATACTCCGTTAGCACAACTTGTAAGCATTGCAAGGAGTGCTGAAACCCCTTGAAAATTTGCACCATACCCTATACTTGTTGGTACTGCAATTATAGGTTTGTTAATCAAGCCTCCAATAATGCTTGCCAGTGCACCTTCCATTCCGGCAATAACTATTACCACTTTTGCCTTTCGTAGAACAGATATCTTATCAACAAGACGATGTAATCCGGCAACTCCTGCATCAAATATCCTTTCAACCTTACTCCCCAGCAGTTCCGCTGTTACAGCAGCTTCTTCAGCAACGGGTATATCAGAGGTCCCGGCAGTTACTATTGCTATATATGTTTCACATGTTTCTGCCTTTTGTTGTTGCACACTTATTATCCTGGCAGTGTTATAATATTTGGCTGAAGAAATTGTTTTTTTTATGGCATCAAACATTTTACGGTTTGCACGTGTGGCTATTATATTCCCACCCTTTTTATACATGTGTTCACATATCTTCTTCACCTGTTCAGTGGTCTTTCCCTCACAAAAAATAATCTCAGGATATCCTGTCCGTATTTCACGGTGGTGATCAATTTTTGCAAAACCAAGATCAGCATATGGAAAATCTTCCAGTTTCCGTAGAGCATCATCAACTTCCAGTTTTTTTTCCTGTACCTGCGTTAATATTTTCTTTAATTCCTCTGAGTTCATAATGTTTATTGTTAAGAATATAGTTTAGCAAATTTACAAAAATACTTTAATTTTCAGGTTTCATAAATAATTAGTCCTCAGTCGGCAGTCCACAGTCGGCAGTCAGAAACCCTCCCGATAAGCGGGACAGGCTGATCGCAGCTTGCAGTTTATGATATGTTACTCTCCTACAAATATAGGTGCGTAGTCATCAGTCTCATACATATTTCCCAAGGATTTCATGTTTCAAATAACCGAACTCCTTTTACTAATAAATTTAGTTTCTTCATTGCCCGTAGAACCTGTTCCGATTTATCGGAAGGATTTATAATACAAATAGATTTACATATCAAACAAAGAATTCAAACAAAAACACTAAAGCTATTTATTATTTATCGCCTACAGCGAATAATTAACTATTGTTAACGCTATGCTACAATAATTTAACCGCTACGCGGTATATCCAGACAGATAAGTAGAAGCAGAATGCTAAAGTAATTAACAACCGGTCAGACCGCTGAAAGAGCAGCTTTTTAGAAAGACTGACAAAGTGATAATATCAATGATTTAGGAGAAGACCTGCCAGAGTACGCCGCAGGTGTTCTTGGCAGAGTCTGAGAAAAAGATATTCTACGAAAACTCACCGGGTGACTCCGAGTCGCCCGGTGAGTAATTGCGCGTTAGTTTACAATAAGCGGTCAGACCGGTGGGAAAAAGGATATAGCTTATATAAAATTCCGGAGATAAATAGAAGTGCTTCATTGCCCGTAGGGCATTTATTATTGTAGCATAGTAGTTAATATTTTTTTAATTCCCTGTAGGGGATTTATAATAAAAATAGATTTCATATCAAACAAAGAATTCAAGTAAAAACACTAAAGCTATTTATTATTTATCGCCTACAGCGAATAATTAACTATTGTTGATGCTATGCTACAATAATTTAACCGCTACGCGGTATATTCTGATAGATAAGCAGAAACAGAATGCTGAAGTAATTAACAACCGGTTAGACCGCTGAAAAAGCAGTTTATTAGAAAACCGGCTAAATTAGGTAGCCATTAGGTTATATCAGACTGATTTCTATTTTTGAACATAAATGTGTTAAAGTAGAACTAATTATGAATGCTTTTTTTGGTGCGGATTCAGACTCCCTGTCCGGTAACCTTCCAGGTCGAGAGTTACATAAATAAATCCCAGTTGTTTAAGTTTATCAGTTATCTGCTTAGAGATCACTGGTTTGGAAATCATGGTAATATTCCCGGGATTTACCTCAATACGTGCAAGATCATTATGTAATCTGACTCTTACGGCCCTGAATCCTAAGTCAATAAGGAATTTCTCAGCCTGTTCAATCATATCCAGGTTATCTTGTATTACTATTGTATTGTGAGGTATTCTTGTAAGCAGGCAGGCATATGCGGGTTTATCCCAGGTTGGAAGACCAAAATGCTCAGACAGGTCACGGATTTCCTGTTTTGTAATAGCGGCTTCCAGGAACGGGCTACGGATAGCAAGCTCTTTCAAGGCTTTCATGCCAGGTCTGAAATCACTACGGTCGTCATGGTTCGTACCATCACTTACCCAATTATACCCCTCTCTTTTAGCGATTTTTTTCAGCTTGCTAAAGAGAACATTTTTACATAAGTAGCACCTGTCATCAGGGTTGTTTAGAAGTGCCTCAGCCATTGGTAATTCTACTATTTCCAGAGGAATATTAAAAATGTTGCAAAACTCCTTTGCTTCATCAAGTTCCCAGTTTGCTATGTAGGGCGTTTTTATAGTATAAGCTTTAGCCTTATTTTTCAATATTTTGTGTGCAATATATATCATCAAACTGCTGTCAACTCCACCGGAAAAAGCCACAGCAACACTGCCCATACTCTCCAGGATATGAATCAGTTTTTTGTATTTTTCTGTATGTACCATTTTAAAAAGACAAAAAAAAAGTTAAGTAAGTTAAGTAAGTTAAGTGAGTTGAGTAAACTAGGTCGACTAACTCAGCTTACTCAATCTGCTCCGTCAAATTAATTACCTGAATTACAGCTGTTTATTTATTTCTTT
This sequence comes from Bacteroidota bacterium, assembly GCA_030593185.1. GTDB lineage: Bacteria > Bacteroidota > Bacteroidia > Bacteroidales > VadinHA17 > JADFUQ01. Next base: position 1,374 of record JAUVHQ010000161.1, on the reverse strand, counting down.
CATTACTTCATACAGAGAGATATTGTGTTTTATGGCAATTTTTTTGCAGTCGTCATATTCAGGTTTGCTATGAATCTTCACTCCGTTCAACCATGATGATTTTATTGTTACTTTACCCCACTTAGTATCAATATCTGAAAACTTCCTTTCAAGGCTTGTTTTATTTACTTTATAATCTCTTATTCCAATCGATGTAGTTTCAGTAAGAAGCGTATTCTTAAGGGTCTCAATATTTTTCTTACTGCATAAAACATTGATCTTGATCCCGGGTCTGCTTTTTTTCATAATTACCGGTGTAAGAAAAACATCATTAGCCCCGGCATCAAAAAGTTTCTCAATAACATATTCATAATGTTCAGGATTCATATCGTCGATGTTACACTCAATCATATGATTTATATAACTTTTTTCAGGCAGAGCGGATTCCTCAATCAATTCACCAAGATAAACCCTTAGCAAATTTGGGATATTCCCTTTTTTATGACCAACTCCATATCCTGTCTTTTGTATTTTAATGCCGGGTTTATCTGTAAACTCATTGGCTATAGCGGCAAGAATTGCAGCCCCCGTGGGAGTAGTTGCCTCAAAATCTACATTTCCCATCCTGACAGGGATTCCCGTCAGGATCTCTGCAGTTGCAGGTGCGGGAACAGGTAGGGTGCCATGCGCACATTTAACAAAACCACTACCAACTTCAATGCCGGAGGCAATTATTTTATCCGGTTTAAAATAATTTATTGCTATGGCAGCTCCCACAATATCAACAATTGAATCAACAGCACCAATCTCATGGAAATAGACCTCTTTAACAGGCGTATTATGTACTTTCGCTTCTGCAACGGCAATTTTCCTGAAGATAAGGATGCTTAGTTCTTTAATTTCATCATTAAGGGAACTTGAGCTGATAATATTTTCAATATCAGATATATGACGATGTTTTTCAGTTTTTTCGGTGATAACATCCACTTTTGTGCCAAAGATCCCGTGTCTTTGATCTCTGGTTACTTTTATTTCATATCTGTCAATTTTTAGTTTATGCAGTTCATTTTTCAAATATTCCGGATCGAGGCCAAGATCAATCATAGCACCCAGGTTCATATCTCCGCTAATTCCTGAAAAGCAATCGTAATAAAGTATTTTCATAGTATAGTATTATATTAAAGTATCTGTAACTAATTAACTCAAGTTGCTATTTATCTTTAAATAGAACACAGATGACACGGATTTAACGAATTTTCACTGATTTGTTATCATTTTATCCGTAATTATCTGTTGTATCTGTGTCATTCGTGTTCCATTTTTATGATAATTTCGTGCGAAACAATAACTTTAGGCATTTTAGGCACTCCAAACTTCAGACACTTCTTAAATTAC
>JAUVHQ010000217.1 GCA_030593185.1 Bacteroidota bacterium | reverse complement strand
ACGGTAGCTAAAACCCTGGCAAACAACTTCAAGTCAATTGATACGCTTATGAACGCCGGTTTTGATGGATTGATGGAGATTAACGAGATCGGAACCCGTATAGCGCAAAGCATAATAGACTTCTTTTCAAAAATTGAAAATCTTGAAATAGTAAACAGACTTAAAAAATATGGTTTGAAATTTGAGTTAAGCGAAGATGAAAAAGAATTGAGATCTTCCAAACTGGAAGGACTTAACATTGTCATTTCAGGTACATTTGAAAATCATTCAAGAGATGAACTTAAAGACATAATTGAGAAAAACGGTGGTAAAAATGTGAGTTCCATCTCTTCCAAAACCAACTATCTTCTTGCAGGAAAAAATATGGGACCCGGCAAAAGAGAAAAGGCAAAAAAACTAAACATTGCTATTATCAGCGAAGATGATTTCTTAAAAATGATTCAGTAAACAATCAATTTCAAGAATCTGGTTAAAAACATTAACTTTCAGTTTTTATAAATAAATTTGTTAATAGTCGGCAATCCACAGTCGGCAGTCCACAAAAAAAGTAAATAACAATTAAACAATAATAAAAAAAACAAGACAACAGGGCAATAATGAAGCAACAATTTTTTAAACTTGCATTGTGAATATAATCTCGAAAATACAGCTTGTCGTTGGCAATTTTGTTCTTAGAAAGAAATTAAAACATTTAAGACGAACAAAAATGGTCCACAACTTCAAAACTGCCAAAAGAATTGGAATAATCTTCAATGCTACTAAACAAGATGACTACAGACAAGTTTCCGATTTTGTAAAAGATATTCATGACAGAGGAATAGAAGTTAAAGTACTTGGATTTGTAAATGACAAAGATGTGCCAAATGAATATTTGTTTAAAAAGAACTTTTCATATTTCCTGAAAAAATCACTTAACTGGTACAGAAAACCCGTGAATCATGAGGTTGAAAAGTTTTTGAAAGAAAAATTTGATATCGTGATCGACTTCAGTCTTGACAACGATTATCTTTTCAATTACATTATGGCTCTCTCTCCTTCACGGTTTAAAGTTGGAAAATCCAAAGAACCCAACGACTACTATGACTTTATGATCAGAATAAATAAAGATAAAGACCTTAAATACTTTATTGAACAAGCCAGACATTATCTTGAAATAATCAACCGTCCTGAGTTGTCCCCGAGTTTTATGAACATTTAAAAGAACAGATTCTTAAAGTAAAACCATGCAATAAATCGTAATTATGGATAAATTCAGAGGAACCGGTGTTGCCATAGTAACCCCCTTTAAAAATGATTCGAGCATTGATTTCAGGTCGTTGGGGCAGCTTGTTGAGCATCTCATTAACAATAATATAGATTACCTGGTTGTTCTGGGTACTACCGGAGAATCAGTAACTCAATCAAAAGATGAAAAAAGAGCTGTTATTGACCATGTAATAGAGATCAATAATGGTAAAGTTCCGGTTGTAATTGGAATGGGAGGAAACTGTACCTGGGAAATTGTTGATAATATCACCAAAAACAAGTTTGATGGAATTGATGGAATTCTTTCAGTTGCACCCTATTATAATAAACCATCCCAGAAAGGTTTATATAATCATTTCAAAACTATAGCAGGTGCATCACCTGTTCCGGTGATCATTTATAATGTTCCCGGCCGGACAAGTATAAATATTGAAGCCGATACCACCATTCGTCTTGCAAATGATGTAAGAAATATTGTTGCAGTAAAAGAAGCATCCGGTAATATGGACCAGATTATGCAGATCATTAAAAATGCTCCGCCAGACTTTCAAATAATTTCCGGTGATGATGCAATTACATTGCCGATTATTTCGATTGGCGGCAGTGGTGTAATATCGGTTCTTGCAAATGCTTATCCACGAGAATGGTCGGACATGGTAAATTATGCAATGGATAATAATTTCAGAGCAGCCCGTGAAATCCACTATAAATTTATTGATCTGCTTAGTTTATTATTCGCCGACGGTAATCCCGCAGGAATAAAAGCTGCTTTAAGCAATCTTGGTCTTATTCAGAATCAACTAAGACTTCCCCTGACTCCTGTTTCACGTCAGGTTTTTAATCAGATAAAGCAAGCTGTTGAAGCTATGAAGAGTTTATAAGTTTATAAGTGTATAAGTTTAGGAGTTAAGAACTTATCTATTTTAGGTGGCTATGGGCATCTTACAAATAAACTCATCAACAAATAAACCTATATAGGATAAAGAGTTTATAAGTTTAGGGGTTTATAAGTTTAGGAGTTAAGAAATTGTGATGCAATGTTGCTGTCTCGTGTTGATAAAATAACGTTATTAATAACGTTATTAATAACGTAATTAATTTGTCTGATTCAGCGAATTATTTTAAGTTGTTACCGAATAATTGTTGCGGCTTTTATCATACATTTGGCTGGATCGGTACCTGATCTGATATAGCTCCCGGTCTTCCATGACAATGCTTATATTTTTTTCCGCTTCCGCAAGGGCATGGATCATTACGTCCAACTTTCTTACCTATTCTGATAGGTTGTGATTTCTTTTCCTCCCTGTCCTGAGGATCTCCCTGTTGAGAAGCTCCTGCACCATAGGATTCCACCCCGGTTTTTGAAATACTGTATTTGCTCATATCCAGACGTCTGCGCTGCCTGGATTCCTGTATTTTTTGGGGGTCCTGTATTGGAAGCTGTCCTTTCATCAGCGTAGCAATCACCTGTTTATTAGCCATATTGATCATTGTTTTGAACAATTCAAAAGATTCAAATTTATAGATCAATAAGGGATCTTTTTGTTCATAAGTTGCCGCTTGTACAGATTGCTTCAGTTCATCCATTTCCCGAAGGTGTTCCTTCCATACCTCATCAAAAGTTGCCAGGATCACAGTTTTTTCATATGATTTTACCAGCTCCTTTCCTTCACTCTTACTGGCTTTTTCAAGGTTAGTAATAACCTGATAAACTTTTACGCCATCGGTAACAGGTACCACAATATTTTCATAAACATGTGACTGTTTCTCATAAACATCCTTTATAACCGGCAATGCCTGGGCTGCAATTGTTTCCTCTTTTCGCTTATACGTTTCGATAACCATTTCATTCATAGACTGAACAACTTCATCCGAAGAAACTTTTATAAAGTCTTGTTCGTTCATTGGAGATTCCATAGAAAAAGAGCGGATGAGTTCAAAATTAAAATTCTCAAAATCCCCGATACTATGATACTCATCAACAATGTTTTCCGACACATCATACATCATATTGGCAATATCAACACTTAATCGTTCTCCTAACAATGCATGGCGGCGCTTTTTATAAATCACCTCACGTTGTGAGTTCATTACATCATCATATTCCAGCAGTCTTTTTCTTATCCCAAAATTATTCTCCTCTACTTTTTTCTGCGCTCTTTCGATAGATTTCGTTATCATGGAATGTTGGATAACTTCACCATCCTGAAGTCCCATCCTGTCCATTATACCGGCAATTCGTTCAGAACCAAAAAGCCGCATCAGGTCATCTTCGAGTGACACAAAAAATTGTGAAGTACCAGGATCACCCTGTCTTCCGGCTCTCCCACGTAGCTGGCGGTCAACTCTTCTTGACTCGTGTCTTTCGGTACCAACGATTGCCAGACCACCTGCTTCCTTTACCTCTTTTGATAACTTAATATCAGTACCACGTCCTGCCATGTTTGTAGCAATGGTAACTACACCGCTTTGTCCGGCTTCTGCAACAATATCTGCTTCACGCTGGTGCAGCTTCGCATTCAAAACATTGTGCTTTATTCCTTTCATTTTTAGCATCCTGCTAAGCAGTTCGGAAATTTCAACAGATGTTGTTCCTACCAATGATGGTCTGCCAGCTTTAACAAGTGCTACTATCTCGTCAATAACCGCGTGATACTTCTCGCGTTTTGTTTTGTAAACAAGATCTTCTCTGTCATCCCGGATTATCGATACATTAGTTGGGATTACTACTACATCAAGCTTATAGATATCCCACAATTCTCCTGCTTCGGTTTCAGCTGTTCCTGTCATACCTGCCAATTTATGATACATACGGAAGTAATTTTGCAGGGTAATTGTGGCGAATGTTTGTGTAGCAGCTTCTACTTTTACATGTTCTTTAGCTTCAATAGCCTGGTGCAAACCATCTGAGTATCGTCTGCCCTCCATAATACGTCCTGTCTGCTCATCAACTATCTTAACCTTGTTTTCAATAACCACATATTCAACGTCTATTTCAAAAAGTGTATATGCCTTAAACAACTGGTTCATGGTATGAACCCTCTCCGACTTAACAGCATAATTCTGCAGCAATTCATCCTTATGCCTGATCTTTTTCGCCTCATCCATATCTGACTTTTCAATATCTGCAATCTCAGAACCAACATCAGGAAGAATATAAAATTCAGAATCCTCTGATGATGTTGTTACCAGATCAATCCCCTTCTCAGTAAGTTCAATGGAATTCTGCTTCTCATCAATTATGAAAAATAG
>JAUVHQ010000401.1 GCA_030593185.1 Bacteroidota bacterium | reverse complement strand
ATCTAACCTGTGGTGATATAGAAAAATTATTAAACGGGCGAAAAGCCATACTCAAAGGGATTGAATGCTGGAAACCATTTTTCATTTCTTCAAACATATCTGAAGTCAGAAATTTTTCATCAGTAGTATTTATCCTGTTATCCATCTTAGCCTGGTAGCTTAATTCAATATTTTGATACCATTTAGTTTCTCCAACCTGGTTCTTCGATTTAAATGGATAAATACGACTCATATTAAAATTTGCACGTGGCAGGTTCAGACTTACAGTTTTGTTTCTGCTGTTCTGGCTATGGTTCATACTGGCTGAAAAATTAAAAGGCGTTCCTTCCCATCTCCTGGAATAAGATATACTGGATGTTTTAGTATTTGTCAGATAACTATTCGAGGTACGAGAATGGTTCTGATCATAGCTGCTGGAAGACATGTTGACATTGCCTGAAAAGCTGGCGCCAGGATTGTTCTTGGGATCCTGAGAATGTGACCAGGTAATGGAATAGTCACTTGATGAACGATAATTAGAAAGCCCTAGCTCTCCTGATACATTTTTATAATACCTGGCATTTAAGGTACCTGTAAACTTATACCTTTTTTTATATCTTGAGCTTAATCGCAATCCATATGTCCCATTAGTATAAATATCTCCACGTATCGCCAGGTCGGCATAATCGCTAAATGCAAAATAATAACCTCCGTTTCTGAAGAAAAATCCACGATTTTTTTCTTCTCCATAATCAGGAATAAGAATACCTGATGCACGTCCTTTTTGGTTAGGAAAGAATCCAAACGGAAGAATCAACGGTAATGGTAAATCTTCAACAACAAGGTAAGCCGGACCGGAAACAATTTTATCATCAGGAATAACTTTGGCTTTTGTAAGAGCAATGTAAAAATGAGGATGTTCAGCATTACAGGTGGTATATTTCCCCGATTTTACATGTATTTCACCATTAGCATGTTTCTTTGTTCGTATACTGTGCAGGTATCCCCCCTGTTCTTCAGTAACAATTCCTTTAATAATACCTTTTCGTGTCTTGAAATTATATTCAAGTGTATCTGCATCAAATTCTTCAGCTCCATCTTTAAAATGAGGTTTGCCAGCTATGGTTCCTGTACTGTCAGGCCAACCGGCTGCCATAACAACATTATTTTTTGTATCCAACACAATATAATCAGCTTCCAAAACAATAGTTTCATAATTCACAACTGCCTGACCATATAAATAAACTTTCCCGTCTTTTACTTCGAAGCGTAAAGAGTCTTCTGAATTATAATCAATCTGGGCTTCTATAATATTACCAGAACCTGATTGTGAAGCAGTGCGGGTGGTATCAACCGAAATAGTATCCTGTTGTATTATAGTATTACCGGGTGTTACAGGATTATTCTGACCAAAAGACAGACATCCTGTAAAAATCCAGGTAACAGTAATGAATACAGGTATCAAGTATTTTTTTAACAATTTATTAATACTATTTTTGTGTGATCGGGGTTATCTATTAAAGTCGTTTTTAATTGATACCAACAGGTCGGGGACAAAGCTAAATAAAAAATCAATTTCCGTGAATGAGGTACCGCATAAATAATGCCATTTTTCTAAAGAAACGAGTTGTTTTTCTACTTATTTCTTATATCGTTGCATTTCTAATTTGTCAGAATAGTGCTTTTGGGCAGAATAAAAACATTAATAATTCGTGGACAGTTGTTATTGATCCCGGACATGGAGGAAAAGATCCCGGTACCATGGGTAGAAAATGCAGGGAAGCCGATATTGTTC
>JAUVHQ010000376.1 GCA_030593185.1 Bacteroidota bacterium | reverse complement strand
AATACTGCTAATCTTGTTGTGCATTATACAATGGCAATAATTTATGATTTCGTAAGAGAACAGAATAAGTTAACCGGCTCACCAATACAATTTATCCCTGAAGTCAGGATGCTTTATAATAATGAGTTAAAAGGAGTTTATATGTTTATTCCGGGAATAATGGCTATGATCCTGATACTTGTATCAGCTATGATGACATCTATCTCTATTGTAAGGGAAAAAGAACTTGGTACTATGGAAACTCTGCTGGTTTCTCCACTCAGACCAGCACAAATAATTCTTGGAAAAGTTACACCATATATTGCTTTGTCATTCATAAATGCTGTTACTATTATAGTTATGGGTAACCTGGTTTTCGGTATGCCGGTGCAGGGAAGTATGATATTGTTACTTGCAGAAAGTATCTTGTATATTCTCCTTGGTCTTTCACTTGGAATACTTATATCAACTATAACTAAGACTCAGCAAAATGCAATGTTTATTTCTCTGTTTGCCTTGATGCTCCCCACAATTTTGCTGTCCGGCTTTATTTTCCCAGTTGAAAATATGCCAAAAATTCTGCAGTGGCTGAGCCTTTTAATGCCACCCAGGTGGTTTATTACTATAATAAAGAATATAATGCTAAAAGGTACAGGATTGATGTATGTGTGGAAAGAAACGTTGATACTGATTGTTATGACTTCTGTATTTCTCGGTTTAAGTATCAGTAAGTTTAAAATAAGACTGGAATAGAAGAAGGCTAAGGCTAAGGAAAAGAGGATATTAGATGGTTTCCCCCGTGAAATTGCGAAGCAATATTTCACCGGGGTCATACGATAGTCATACTTATGTAGTTATTTATAATTATGAGATGATATGGATGAAAAAGGATTTTGCGAGGAGCGCAGCGACGAAGCAATCTGTTCAATACAATCGGAATACCAAATAAAAGGACTTTTAGAATCTTTACGAAAAGTCATGAAAGATTGCTTCACTTCGTTCGCAAAATCCCGTCTATAAATTATGCTGAACTGATATATTCATAACATATGCGGACAATATTATTTCTGATCCAAAAAGAGTTACTTCAGGTTTTACGTAACAAAACCATGCTGCCAATAATTTTTATTGTCCCGATAGTCCAGTTATTGATCCTCGTACATGCTGCTTCGCTGGAAATGAAAAATATTAATATGTACATTGTAGATAAAGACATTTCGTCAACTTCAAGGGGTATTGTTCAGAAATTTGAAAGTTCACCATTCTATCATATAAATCACCATTCTTTCTCAATACAGGATGCTGAAAATGAGCTAAAAAAAGGAAATATTGACATTATACTTCATATACCTTATGGTTTTGAAAGTGAACTTATAAAAGGTAATGATTCCGGATTACAGCTTCTTATCGATGCTATAAATGGCGTTGCTGCGGGGTTAATACAGAGTTATACACAGGCTGTTCTGGCTGATTATAACAGGAAAATTATGCTCGAATGGATTTCACCTGACATGAAAGAAAAACCTCTGTCTATTGAAATTACCCATTCTTTCTGGTATAATCCGGAACTGAATTATAAGATATATATGGTACCGGGGATCCTCGTTCTGCTTGTCACGCTTATCGGGATGATCCTTACATCGCTTAACCTGGTGAGGGAAAAAGAATTGGGGACGGCTGAGCAGATAAACGTAACCCCTATTCGTAAATACCATTTCATAACAGGTAAACTTTTCCCTTTTTGGATAATTGCATTATTTGAACTGGCATTCGGTCTTCTAATCGGGAAACTTATTTTTGATATACCAATTGTTGGCAATCTTGGACTCTTGTTTTTATTTGCAGCGATATATCTGTTCGCTATTTTGGGTGTAGGATTATTTATTTCAACTCTTGCCTCAACACAACAACAGGTAATGTTCATAAATTTCTTTTTCATGCTGCTGTTTATATTGATGAGTGGTTTGTTTACCCCTGTAGAAACTATGCCCGACTGGGCCCGGGTTATTAATATTGCTAATCCTATGGCTTATTTTATGCGTGTAAACAGAATGATATTATTAAAAGGATCAGGATTTTATGATATTCTCCCTGAATTTGTATCAGTTAGCATATATGCACTGATTATCCTGAGTCTTGCTGTCTGGAGATA
>JAUVHQ010000130.1 GCA_030593185.1 Bacteroidota bacterium | reverse complement strand
CTATCCAGCAATGCTCCGGTTGGCTGTCCTCCGGTTCCTGTTTTAGGCAGGATAGAAAAATCGGGGATTATCCCTTCTACTGCGGGGTTATATTTTATCACTTTTCCTTGTTCAAACGAGAAACCGTAAGTTGAGTATGTTGATTCCTCCAGGAAACAATCGGATGTCAAAGTTGCTTCACCGGAAGCATCAGGACTCTCTTCTTTTTCGCAGCCCGAAAAAGCAAAGAGCAATAAAACAGAAAATATAAATACCCTTTTCATATTTGTATACTTTTTATCAGACAAAATAATAACGTAATTAATCAATAAGGTAAAATTTAAAACTATCTAATATTCTTGAACTTTAAACTATGATCTTCTGATTAATTCATAATTCATTATTCTTTTCTTCTTCCTTTCACTTCTTTGACTCTTGGACCTTTCGACCTTAGACCTTATATTTTCTTCCTTGCATTTACAAAACCGCTGTTTGCTTAAGCTGGATTGCTGATTATTAATCCGTCAGCTAAAGCAGACGGCAATCCAGAATCTCTTTTATTTTGCCTTATTCCTTACTCACCTACTCACCTCTACTTCATCATTCTACATTCGAAATTCGATATTCATTATTCTCTTTTTCTCTTCTCTTCGTCGCCCCCTTTCACAGTCGCCTCTTCGCTTCTTCCATCTATTCCCGTATTGCCTTAACACCGGGCAATTCTTTTCCTTCAATATACTCCAGCATTGCGCCACCACCGGTTGAAACATAGCTTACTTTATCATTCAGGTTATATTTATTGATTGCAGCAACCGAGTCACCTCCGCCAATCAGACTATATGCTCCTTTTTCTGTTGTTTCGGCAATTACTTTGGCAATAGTTTCTGTGCCGTTCTGGAAATTTGACATTTCAAATACTCCCATAGGACCGTTCCACAGAATAGTTTTGGAGTGTTTAATTATTTCCGAAAATCCTTCGATTGTTTTTTGTCCGATATCCAGTCCCATCCATCCGTCAGGGACTTCATCAACAGGAGTTTCTTCTGTTTTTGCATCATTTTCAAATTTATCAGCAATCACATTATCTACCGGAAGATAAAGCTTAACATTTTTTGCTTCAGCTTTTTTTATTAAATCGTTTGCCATATCAAGTTTGTCTTCTTCAACAAGTGAATTCCCGATCTTACCCCCTCTTGCTTTAATAAAAGTGTATGTCATTCCGCCGCCAATTATCAGGTTGTCAATCTTATCAAGCAGGTTTTCAATAACCTGGATCTTATCAGACACCTTAGCTCCGCCCATAATTGCAGTAAATGGTTTTTCGGGTTGGTGCAGTATCATATCCATACTTTTTAATTCGTTACCAATAAGATATCCGAACATTTTTTCTTCGGGAAAGAATTTTGCTATTATAGTGGTTGATGCATGCGCCCTGTGAGCAGTGCCAAAAGCATCATTTACATACACATCTGCAAGGTCTGCCAGCTTTTTTGCAAATGTTTCTTCACCGTTTTTTTCTTCCTTATGGAATCTAAGGTTTTCAAGTAAAAGAACATCTCCGGATTTAAGTTCATTTACTATTTTGGATGTTTCATCACCAACACAATCTTTTGCAAATTTCACCTCTGTTTCAAGTAATTCTGAAAGACGTGGTACTACATTCTTAAGAGAAAATTTCTTTTCGTACTCACCTTTCGGACGGCCAAGGTGGGACATTAAAATAATGGCACCACCTGAAGAAAGTATTTTCTTAATTGTAGGTATCGCTGCCCTGATACGTGTATCATCAGCAACCTCAAACTTTTCATTAATCGGCACATTAAAATCAACCCTGATGATTGCTTTTTTCCCTGTAAAATCGTAATTGTCAATCGTTTTCATATTTTTCATATTTTTTTTAGTATAGAATACTTTTAAAGATTCACGCAAAGAACAAATATTATGTAAAAGACACTCAATATATTTAATTATTCTTAGTGACCTTAGCGCCTTCTTTGAGATCTCTGCGGTTTACTCTTTAAGAACTAACCGCCAAGTACGCTAAGGATGCGCCAAGTACGCAAAGGGAAAATATTATTTGAAAAATCTTCAATATCTTTAAATATTCTTAGCGACCTTTGCGTCTCTGCGCCTCTGCGGTTATTTTTTCTTAATGCAACACCGCAAAATTAATTATTAATAAGGGAATGCCAATATCATTAGAATAATTACAACAATTACAACAATTTTTAATTACTATGCGAAACTATGTTCCGCTGATTTCGTTACCTTTGTTTTCATATTAAAATAATTTTTCAACATGTTTTTTCAAGATGTAATTGGACAGGAAGAGACTAAAAAGAAGCTTATTAAAACGGTTGAAGAAAACAGGGTAAGCCATGCTCAGTTGTTTTCCGGACCTGAAGGGGCCGGGAGTTTGCCATTAGCCATAGCTTATGCTCAATATATATCATGCGAAGACAGAAGCGGGAATGATTCATGCGGAACGTGCCATTCATGTCTTAAATATTCCAAACTGATTCATCCTGATCTGCATTTTATTTTACCGGTTGCCTCAACTCCAAAAGTAAAGGAACCATTAACTGATAAATTCCTGGAAGAGTGGAGAGCATCATTCCTTGAAAATCCATACCTGAATCCTGCAGAATGGTACAAAGCAATAGGATTGGAAAATAAGCAAGGGTTTATTAATGTAGACGAGAGTAATGAAATTATTCGAAAACTAAGTTTAAAAAGTTATGAGTCTGAATATAAAGTGGTAATAATCTGGTTACCTGAAAAAATGAATAAGCCAACCGCGAATAAACTTCTGAAAATTATTGAGGAACCTCCTTCAAAAACTCTGTTTCTGATGATCACAGAAAATTCAGCCAATATTTTGCCTACCATCTATTCAAGGGTTCAGATGATAAAGATTCCTAAACTGGAAGAGAAGGAGATACTTTTAACCCTTCAGCAGAAGTATAATTTTGAGGAAGTTAAAATGAAAGATGCTGCCCATTTGGCTGATGGTAATTATCTCAAAGCTTTAAATGTTTTAGAAGAGGCAGAAGAAAACAAACTCCATTTTGAGAAATTTACTGCACTTATGAGATTATGCTGGATTAATGATATTACCGGGATACTTAATTGGGTTGAAGAGATAGCCAGAACGGGCAGGGAATCACAAAAGCAATTTCTGGATTATGGATTAAGAATAATACGTGAGAACTTTTTAATAAACATAAATCAGGGAATTTCTGATGAAATGAACAGAATGACCCAATATGAATCAAACTTTTCCGTCAAATTCTCAAAATTTATTGATAAAAACAATGTGTTTGGAATTGCCAATGGATTTAATCAGGCCAGTTTGCATATAGAAGCAAATGCTAATGGGAAAATTGTATTTCTGGATATGGCAAATAAACTTGCAAAATTGATAAAAAAGTAATTTTCATTAAATTTGTTTTTGTTAAACAACTATATTTTCACTTTTCGCAATTGAGTACATAAGTATTTAGGAGCAAAAGTTTATTTTAATTTTTTCGAAAATGAGAGACAACGAACAGAAGAACAGGAACAACGGGTCGGATACTAATCAGAATTACCAACAAATAACAGGTACCTGCCATAAACTTGATTCCTATAATTGGCTGAAGGATATTCCTGAAGTGGTGAAAACTAAAAACATTGTTGAGGTCAGGTTCAAAAATACACGAAAAGACTTTTTCAGAAATGTAAATGAGTTGAGATTGAAAACCGGGGATATTGTTGCGGTTGAAGCCTCCCCGGGGCATGATATTGGAATTATTGCACTTACCGGGGAATTGGCCTATTATCAAATGATAAAGAACAATGGGACAAAAGACACTGAGGAATTAAAAAAGGTTTATCGTAAGGCTAAACCGGCTGATCTTGAAAAATGGGAGGAAGCAATTTCTCTTGAGAAATCAACTATGTTAAAATCAAGAAAGATTGCCGATGACCTGAAACTGGAAATGAAAATAGGGGATGTTGAATACCAGGGTGATAATACCAAAGCGATTTTTTACTACATAGCTGACGGGAGGGTTGATTTCAGGGAATTAATAAAAATTCTTGCAGATGAATTTAAAGTAAGAATAGAAATGCGGCAGATTGGAGCAAGGCAGGAAACGGGACGAATAGGAGGAACCGGTCCTTGTGGACGCGAACTATGCTGTTCATCCTGGATGTCAAATTTTAATTCCGTGACAACAAATTCTGCCAGGCATCAGGAATTGTCACTTAATCCTCAAAAACTGTCCGGCCAGTGCGGAAAGTTAAAATGTTGCCTTAACTATGAACTGGATTCCTACCTGGATGCAAAGAAGGATTTCCCCGACACCTCTATACCTCTTGAAACAGAAGCAGGGACTGCTTACCACCAGAAAACAGATATCTTCAAACGTTTAATGTGGTATTCCTTCGATAAAGAGAAAACAGTTAATCTTTCAGTGATCTCTGTAGATAGAGTAATTGATATTCAGGAAAAAAACAAAATGGGGCAAAAAGTTCAATTTCTGGAAGATAAAACCAAACTTGCTGATACTTTTGAAGAATTTAAAAGTAATGATGGGGAAGAAAGCCTTGATCGTTTCAATAATTCTTCAAAATCAGGGAGGAGAAGATCGAAAAGAAAAAAGATAAAACGGAGATCAAGGAGTGAAAAGTAAACGGATTTATCTGGTTGTAATTCTTGCTTTTTTAACTATTGTTTCCTGTGACCCTGACAGGGTATATGAAGATTTTGCTGAAATTCCTTTACATGTTTGGGATGTGGATTATAAGCCCGTGTTCAGGACATATATAACTGATACTGTCGCTTCTCATAATATTTATATAGAGATACGTAACGGATCCGGGTATTCATATCGTAATTTATACATTTTTTTAACCACTACTTCACCAACAGGTCAGTGGACATGCGATACAATTGATTGCATCCTGGCTGACAAAAGAGGTAAATGGTATGGTAGTGGTTGGGGAGATATTCATGAATTGCGGTTGCCATATAAACAAAACATAAGATTTCCCGTTTCGGGGTACTATTCATTTGAGTTTGAACAGGCAATGCGGACCGAGCATCTAAAAGGTATTTATGATATTGGACTTAGGATTGAAAAGGTGCCAACTTCTGAGACTGAAAGATAGTGGGGAAAAACAAATTACAGAAATGGGCTGAAATCAAAAAATTTGATCATGTTATTCAGCCCCGGTTTGAAGATGTTTATAAAAAAGATCATTTATTGAAAGGTAAATGGGCTGAAGAGTTTTTTATAAACAACTATCCGGTAGTGCTTGAACTGGGTTGTGGGAAAGGAGAGTATACCATTAACCTGGCAAAAAAATGTTGCGATAAAAATTTTATCGGGATTGATATTAAAGGAGCCAGGATATGGAAAGGAGCCAGGGCAGCTGAAGAAATGGGATTAAAAAACGTTTGTTTTATCCGCACACGCATTGAACTTATAAATTCTTTTTTTTCTAAGGATGAAATAAGTGAAATATGGCTTACCTTTCCTGATCCACAGTCGAAAAAAAAAAGAGAGAAAAAGCGGCTCACAAATCCACAGTTTCTTAATTCATATAAGGATTTCTTAATCCCTGAAGGAATAATTCATCTGAAAACAGACAATCATACTTTATTTGAATATACACTTAATATTATCAGACATAACAACCTGGAATTGTTGTACTCAACCCCTGATCTTTATAATGACGAAATATCAGATGAGATCCTTGACATTGAAACTTTTTATGAAAAACAATTTATTGAAGAAGGGAAAAAGATTACATATCTGAGTTTTCGGCTTACTAATAGTGAACCAATTAAATAGAGATATTCGCTAATAATTAGTTTTTAGTCAGCAGTTGGCAGTCGGCAGTCTTCAGTCCCGAAAAACCAGAAATTTTCAATTTCATAGTTTTTCGAGGATCCTCGAAAATTTACGCAAATCGCAGATTTGCTAATTTTCGGGATCGGCAGTCGGCAAAAAGAATGAAAACACAAACCGAAAATTAGTAAGTTTGTTTTTCAGGGTTTCTATTAACGAATATTCCAAAATATTCTGGGAATGATTGAGAAAAACGGATTTTTTGAACGAGTTTACGAGATGACAAAAAAAATCCCGTATGGAAGAGTGACAACCTATGGCGCTATTGCAAAGTACCTCGGAACCGGAGGCTCGGCTCGTGTTGTAGGCTGGGCACTAAACAGTTCCCGTGGACTTAGTATCTTTATTCCTGCACACCGTGTTGTGAACAGGAACGGGATCCTTTCCGGGAAAAAGCATTTTGGCGGTTCACTTATTATGAAACAATTGCTTGAAAATGAGGGAATA
>JAUVHQ010000362.1 GCA_030593185.1 Bacteroidota bacterium | reverse complement strand
ATTCTTACAACAAAGTTCTCACGAAATATCAATCTAAACACTCCCATTATTTCTGCCGCAATGGACACTGTCACTGATGCAAATCTCGCAATTGCAATTGCCCGTGAGGGAGGTATCGGTGTTATTCATAAGAATATGAGTATCAAAGAGCAGGCAAAGCAGGTTAAGAAAGTTAAAAGAGCAGAAAATGTAATGATCCATGAACCCATTACTATACAACCTGATGCCACTGTAAACGATGCGAATCTTATAATACAAGAGTATAAAATCGGCGGAATTCCTGTTGTGGATAAAGACAATATCCTGCTTGGTATTGTAACCAACCGTGATCTCCGGTTTGAACTGGATGGCAATCTTTCCATTAAGGATATAATGACCACGAAAAACCTTGTAACAACTAACCAGGAAACTGATCTGAGCCAGGCTGCTGAAATTTTACAACAGCATAAAATTGAAAAACTTCCAATTATTGATAAAAATAATAAGCTGATAGGGTTAATCACCTACAAGGATATCTCAAAATCAAAAGACCGCCCCAATTCATGCAAAGACCGTAAAGGCAGACTCAGAGTTGCTGCAGCAGTCGGGATCGCTTCCGATACAATGGAAAGGGTTAGGGCTTTGGTAGAGTCAAATACTGATGCAATTGTTATTGATACTGCTCATGGACATACTAAAGCTGTTATACAAATATTAAAGCAGGTAAAAAATGAATTTCCTGAGCTGGATGTTGTAGCTGGAAATGTCGGGACCGGGGAAGGTGCAAAAGCCCTGGCTGATGCAGGAGCCGATGGGATTAAGGTAGGTGTTGGACCAGGATCAATATGCACTACAAGGGTAATTGCCGGAGTTGGCGTGCCTCAGCTTAGTGCAATTTTTAACGTTGTAGATGCGTTAAAAGATACCGGTATTCCAATAATAGCTGACGGTGGAATAAAATATTCAGGTGACATTATTAAGGCACTTGCTGCCGGAGCCAGCTCGGTAATGACCGGAGTTTTATTTGCCGGGGTTGAAGAATCGCCTGGTGAGACAATTATTTATAATGGAAGAAAATACAAATCCTACCGTGGTATGGGATCAATTGAAGCAATGCAACATGGATCAAAAGACAGATATTTCCAGGATATTGAAGATGATATAAAGAAACTTGTGCCGGAAGGAATTTCTGCTCGTGTACCCTACAAAGGAACACTTGCAGAAGTCATTTATCAGTTGTTGGGCGGACTAAGAGCCGGAATGGGCTATTGTGGAGTAAAAAATCTGGAACAATTGGCTGAAGCTAAATTTGTAAGGATTACCAGTGCAGGCGTTTTGGAAAGTCATCCCCACGATGTGACCATCACAAGAGAAGCACCCAATTATAGCAGATAATTTACAGATTTAAACCATCAATAACACAGTATATGAAAAATACACTTCTTTGTTTATGCCTGATATTAATACCTGTTCTTTCGTTTTCACAACCTGAAGAAGAAAAGATTTTATTAACAATTGGAAACCATAAGGTTAGCCTTAGTGAGTTTGAATGGATACATCAGAAAAATAATACCCAAAATATTAACAATCTGTCAACTACAATAGAAGAGTATCTTGATCTTTTTATAAATTTTAAACTTAAAGTTGTTGAAGCTGAAAACCTTGGAATGGATACTCTGGGTGCTTTTAAAAAGGAACTTGCAGGATACAGAGAACAACTTGCTAAAACCTACCTTACTGATATTGCTACAATTGAAATCCTTACCCGGGAAGCATACGATAGATTGAAAACGGAAGTAAATGTTAGTCATATTCTTGTAAAACTTAAGAATAATCCTACACCCGAAGATACGCTTTCAGCTTATGAAAAAGCCATTTCTATCAGAACCCGGATACAACTCGGTGAGTCATTTGAATCTATCGCACGCGGCACCTCTGATGACCCAACAGCAAAAACCAATGGAGGGAATCTTGGCTACTTCAATGCATTCCAAATGGTTTATCCTTTTGAAAATGCCGCGTATAAAAATGATACAGGGATAGTAACAATGCCTGTAAGAACAAAGTACGGATATCAAAATCAACGGATAAATGACAAGAGAGAAGCTCAGGGGAAAGTAAAAGTAGCTCATATTATGGTTGCTGTACCAAGGGGATCGGATAAAAAAGTTATTGATTCTGCAAAAGTGAAAATTTTCAGAATTTATAAATTAATTAATAAAGGGGAATCATTCACAGAACTGGCAAAGAAATATTCTGACGACCGTGGTTCTGCCCGGGACGGAGGTGAACTTCCATGGTTTGGTACGGGACGAATGGTTCCGGAATTTGAAAAAGCAGCATTTTCTATAAACAAAAATGGAGATATAAGTGAACCTGTACAAACAAATTTTGGCTGGCATATAATTAAAAGAATTGGCAAACAGGATTTGGAGTCGTATAATGAACTAAAAC
>JAUVHQ010000317.1 GCA_030593185.1 Bacteroidota bacterium | reverse complement strand
TTCTGAGAAATATGATCAGGGTAACGCATTGATTACTAAAGCCAATGAACTGCCTTCTGAGACGGAACAGGAAAAATATGAAGCAACTCTTTTCCAGTCGATTGAATATCCTCCGGGTATGGATTCAGTGCTTAACCATTTTTTTAGTGAGCTTATTGCAATACGTGATAAAAATGGATCTGCAAGGATATTACACTACGGGGATTCACAGATCGAGGGCGACAGGATAACTTCATTTATACGGGAATACCTTCAGAATGAGTTTGGGGGGAAAGGTCCGGGATTGTTATTGCCGGGTATGGTAGTTCCTATAACAGTGTCAGTAAACACTAAAAGCTCAAAAAACTGGAAATTATTTACCTGGAAAAGCTTCAAAGATTCTATAATAAACCACAACAGACTTGGGGTAATGCTTCAGTTCTCCGGTTTCACAAATCCCACCAATTCCGAACCGGTTGATTCTTCAGCAAAAACCGCAAGTTTTAGTGTCCGTCCCTCATCTGTTTGCCAACTGCATGCAAGGTCGTATGATCTCTGTAAGATACTGTATGGTAATAACAAGGTCCCGGTAAACCTTCAAATTAAAAGCAACGGATCGCCGGTAACGACTGATACTCTTAAAACAATAACCACCGGTTATATTTCAAAAACCTACAAGCTTGAATCACCTGAACAGGTGGAATTTATTTTCGGGGGAACTGCTAGTCCTGATCTGTACGGTATTACCCTTGATGGTAGTTATGGTGTGGCAATGGATAATATCCCTTTACGTGGCAGTGCTGGTCTGGAATTTACCCAAACCGATCGTGCTATGTTAAAAAAAATGTATAATGATTTGAATGTTAGTCTGGTAATGCTACAGTTCGGGGTTAATATCGCTCCAAATATAGTGGAGAGTTATTCTTACTATGAACGTGCGTTTTACAGGCAATTGAAATTACTTAAGCAGATAAAACCTGATCTGAGTATAATTGTGATGGGCATCTCTGATATGGCAAGAAAAGAGGAAAACCAGGTAGTTTCTTATCCAAATCTTGAAGAAATTCGTAATGCACAAAAAAATGCTGCTTTCAGAGCAGGTTGTGCCTTCTGGGATAGTTACGAAGCAATGGGAGGGGCAGGTTCCATGACCGGTTGGGTATTTAGTGATCCGCCCCTGGCAAGAAAGGATTTTGTCCATCTTACATATAAAGGTTCGAATAAATTGGCTGAAATGTTTCTGAACTCACTAATGAATGATTTCAGAAAATATGAGCTATTAAATAAAACAGAAAAAATGAAAATGCCACTAAGTCACTAAGACTCTAAGATTCACAAAGGGTTTATTTCCATTACCTTATCTTTTGTGTATATTTGTGTCTTTGTGCCTTCGTGGCGAAAAAACACTTTTCAGAGGGGACTTAGCTTTTACCTTTTGTCTTTTTCTTGATCCTATTCTTTACCTTATATGGAATACTTAGAGCAATTATTTGAATATTCCGCTGAATTGCCTCTTCTGTTCACACAGATGAGGTTCTGGATTTTTTTTGCCGTGCTGCTCCTGGGCTATTCTGTACTTTACAAGCCAAATATCTGGAGAAGCACATACCTCCTGGTACTTAGCCTGTTCTTTTACTATAAATCAGGCGGATACTTTTTTTCATTATTGATCTTATCTACTGTAACTGATTATACCCTGGGCAATTTGATATACAGATCAAAATCCGGTGGGTGGAGAAGGTTTTATGTTTTCTGCAGTTTCCTGGTTAACCTTGGTGTGCTTGCCTATTTTAAGTATGCCTATTTTTTTACAGATGTTCTGAATTCTGTTCTCCAAACCGATTACCAGGTTGTTAATGTATTGGCTGTATGGAATAACAACCTTACAGGCAGCCATTTCGATATCTCGAACATTATCCTGCCGGTTGGAATATCATTCTATACATTCCAAACAATTAGTTATACCATGGATGTTTACCGGGGGAAATTGAAACCTGTAAAGAATATTATTGATTTTGGTTTTTATGTTTCATTTTTCCCACAGCTTGTTGCCGGTCCTATTGTACGGGCAGCTGAATTTGTCCCCCAGATATACAGGAAGTATAAGCTCACTATTCAGGAAATGAGCCATGCTGTGTTCCTTATCCTGAGCGGACTGGTAAAAAAAATGCTTATTTCCGATTATATATCAATAAATTTTGTTGATCGTATATTTGATGCTCCCGCTGCATATTCCGGGTTTGAGAACCTGATGGGAATATATGGCTACTCTCTGCAGATCTATTGTGATTTTTCGGGTTATACTGATATTGCAATAGGTATAGGTCTGCTTCTCGGATTCAGATTGCCGGTGAACTTCAATTCACCATACAAGGCATCAAATATCTCCGGTTTCTGGAAAAGATGGCATATCTCATTATCCTCCTGGCTTAGAGATTATTTATATATCCCGCTGGGAGGAAGCCGCAAAGGGAAAACCAGGATGCACATGAATATTCTTGTTACTATGTTACTGGGAGGATTATGGCATGGCGCTAACATGAGATTTGTTATTTGGGGCGGATTACATGGTCTCGGACTTGTTTTGCATAAAATCTGGCAAAAAATAATTCCACACAGTAAAAAACCTTCCCGACTGCAACGGTTTATCTCAATAATTGTAACATTCCATTTTGTAACATTCCTCTGGATATTCTTCAGGGCTGAAGATATGTTCAGGGCAAATCAGATGC
This sequence comes from Bacteroidota bacterium, assembly GCA_030593185.1. Lineage (GTDB taxonomy): Bacteria > Bacteroidota > Bacteroidia > Bacteroidales > VadinHA17 > JADFUQ01. The sequence goes on along the minus strand of JAUVHQ010000317.1, from coordinate 335 downwards.
TTCATCAGATCGCGTATAACTTCAGATTATCACTTGTTCCTGAAATGTTTTTTTCATATGCCCTGATCTTTGGTATTATTATCGCCGGTTTTGTATTGCACTGGCTCCCTTCACGTGTCAAAGAAACTTACCGTGGATGGTTTATAAAAATGCCTGTTTACCTGAAAGTATTGATTGTTGTAATCGTAGTCCTTATCATTTTCCAGGCAAAATCATCTGTTATCCAGCCATTTATTTATTTCCGGTTCTAGTAAAACGAACCTCTTAATAAGTTTAAAGTTAAAAGTTTTTTTTACCCGTAACACGAAACTCGAAACCCGTAACTCTTCACACTG
>JAUVHQ010000157.1 GCA_030593185.1 Bacteroidota bacterium | reverse complement strand
TTAAAGATGATCCGGGACTAAGCGCCGCGGTTTATACCCAAACCACTGATGTGGAAACTGAGACAAACGGACTGATGACTTACGATCGAAAAATCATTAAACTTAACCCCGAAGATGTTTATAAAATAAATACAAACAAATAGTAAAAATCACAAAAAACAAGCACCAAATATCAAATAAACCACAATATTCAAAAATTCAATAATCAAAACAGTTTTGGTCACCAGCCTGCCCAAAGTGCCATTGGTACGGCGGGCAAGGTTTGGTAATTCATATTTGATTTTTTTTTTGATATTTGTTATTTGGGATTTATTTGTCATTTGTCATTTGTTATTTACCATTTAGTTCTTTAATTAAAAATTTGTTTGCTTTTATGGACAGACACTAATTAAAATACAAATATTTAATTTGGAATTATACTAGTGAAAAGCTTCATATATTCATTACTCTTTCTATTTGTTCTTGTAAATATCCAACCATTACACGGTCAGGCTATAAAAGGAAAAATAACTGATAACGATGGTCAGCCAATACCATTTGCTACAGTTTATATTAAAGAACTTACCAAAGGATCGACCGCAAATCCTGATGGCAACTTTGACCTGAAAATCCCTGAGGGACAATACTCCATTATGATAAGTGCTCTTGGTTATAAACCTGAAAACAGGCGCATTGAGGTGAATAATGAAACAATTGAACTTAATTTTATTCTCACAGAACATACCTATAAAATTAAAGAAATCCGGATCTATTCGGGTAGTGAGGACCCTGCTTACATGATAATGCGAAAAGCAATAGGGCTTGCGCCATATTACCTGAACCAGATAAACCACTATTCAGCTGAAGTATATTTGAAGGGTTCAATCATTGTTCTCAAAATACCAAAGTTGCTTCAGAATGTGATGAAGGTAGAGGCAAATGAAAATGAAGTTGAGATTGGAAGGAATTATGTTGAAGAATCGCTTAATGAAATAATTTTCGATGCTCCGGATAAATATAACCAGCGTGTTATTTCGTTCAACACCTCATTCCCCGGAGATAATGAAGTCGATGCTATGGGTTTTGTTAAAAGTAGTTTTTATCAGCCAACTGTTGATATGGCAATTTCTCCCCTGGCACCAAATGCTTTTTCACATTACAGGTTCAAATACGAAGGAGTTTCTTTCGAAGGCAATTATGCAATAAATAAGATTAAAGTTACACCACGAAGAAAAAGCCAGCAACTTTTCACCGGTTATCTATATATTGTCGATGACTATTGGAATATTCACAGTGTTGACCTTACAGTAGAATTATTTGTTGGTCCATTCAGAATACGACAGCTTTATACTCCTGTAAAGGATAATGCCTGGCTTCCGGTAAGTTACAACATGGATGTACAAGTTTCCATTATTGGAATAAAAGCGAATGTCAATTACCTCAGTTCAGTCAGGTATTCTGATATTGAAATCAACCTGGATATTACTCCTCCCCTCGCTCTGCAGGAAACAATTAAAAAACCTGATAAGCCGGTTGACGAAAAGTCTGAACCTGCCCGGGATAAAAAGATCACTGAACAGATAGAAAATATTCTGAGCAAGGAAGAAATGACGAACAGGGATATGATTAAGCTGGCCAGATTGATGGATAAGGAAACAAAAAAGGAGAAACCGGAAGATAAATCTCTTGAAATAAAAGAAACAACTACCCACACAATTGAAAAAGATGCCAAAAAAAGGGATAGTACATACTGGAATACAATCAGACCAATCCCGTTAACTGAAAATGAACTTATTGGTTACAGAGTCAAGGATTCTGTTTTGCTTGCAAAATCAGACACTACAACAGGTACCGATACATTAAAGAAACAAAAAAGCAGGATCATCAAATTTGCAGGAAACCTGTTTTCAGGGAAGACATTTCGCTCAAAAGATTCTTCTATAGTTTTCCGGTATGACGGGTTGATCGGTCTGGATAAACTGAGTTTTAATGCAGTGGATGGATGGACATATAAACAGGAATTCAGTTTAAAGAAAGTTCTTAGTCCAGGCAGGGAATTCGGTATTTATCCTGAAATCGGATATGCTTTTAACCGGGAGGTCTTTGTGTGGAATATCCATAATTCTATCTTATATGCCCCGTTGAAAAGAGCCGATTTTTTCCTTGATCTTGGTCAAAGATCTTCGGATTTTAACCCGGAATATGGAATAAACAGATCTCTTAATAGCATATCTTCCCTGTTTTTCAGATATAATTATTTGCGGTTGTTCGAAGAATCGTACTTCAAAATGGGCAACAATATTGATCTTGCCAATGGTCTCCGGTTATCTGCTTCAGTAAAATATGCAGAGCTGCAGCATCTGGAAAACTCTACAGATTATTCCTTCTTTTTTGTTGATGACAGGGATTATGAAGATAATCGACCCGAGAATATTCATTTGACAAACTATCCGCTTGATGATCAGGAAAGCTTTGTGATTCGATTAGGACTGTCATACACTCCAGGTTATTACTACAGGATAAAAAATGGTGTAAAAAATATGGTTAGCTCAGATTATCCTACATTTAATATTGAATACCAAAAAGGTATTCCAGGAGCCTTTAACAGCCGGGCTGATTTTGATTTTTTTGAAGCCCAAATTTCTCAATCTAAAGATCTTGGAATATTCTCCAATGTAGATTGGAGTCTTGGTGCAGGTGTATTTATCACTAAGAATAATTTACATTTCGCTGATTTTAAACATTTTAACACACAGGGAATTCCTTTACTCCTGGACAGACCAAAAAATGCATTTATGTTACTTGAATATTACCAATATAGTACTCCCGAATGGTTTGCAGAAGCCCATATCAAATATAACACTCCCTTTTTGCTTATTAAACTACTTCCCTTTTTTAGTGAAAAGCTGTGGCAAGAAACGCTTTATGGCAACTATCTCTATCAGCCAAAATTTAAAAATTATGTCGAATTGGGTTATGGCCTTACCGATGTATACTTTATTGCTGATGCAGGTATATTCGTTGGATTTGAAGACGGAAAATATGGCAGGTGGGGGTTTAAGGTTAGCCTGAACTTCTAAAAATTAGTCGGCAGTCTACAGTCCACAGTCGGCAATTGGTAGTCCACAATTGGTATTCTTCCATTATTATTCGCTCCCACAATCCTTCCCACAACCCGCTCATGAGGTTTTCGCTAACAAGTTCGCTCAAACGTTCCATTCTTCCATTATTCCAATACACTTATCCTTATGAATTCTATTTCATAACTAAATTATTGTGTACTTTTAACCCTAAACAAAAAGGAAACCACTATGTCTAAAGAACACAAAATTACAATGCTTGGTACCGGTTTAATCGGCATGTTTTATACAATGACCCTGCACAACCAGAGAGGTGTGGACAGGGTACATATGGTCTATTCCCGCAATGGTGAAAAAGCAAAACAGTTTGCCAAAGACTGGAATATCCCCAAATGGACAAATAATATGTCTGAAGCTATTAATGATCCGGATACTGATGTTGTTATAGTAGGGATACCAAACAATCTGCATAAGGAAGCTGTATTAACAGCAGCGAAAGCAGGAAAGGCTGTTTTGTGCACCAAACCACTTGCCAGAAATGCTGCAGAAGCAAAAGAAATGCTTGATGCAGTAGAGAAAGCTGGTGTTTTCAATGGTTACCTTGAAGATCTGATATATCCGCCAAAAACATTAAAATCTCTGGAATCTGTTAAAAATGGAGAAATTGGGAAAGTCCTCTGGTGCCGGTCAAGAGAAACTCATTCAGGCCCGCATAGCGATTGGTTCTGGGACAATGAGCAAGCAGGCGGTGGTGCAATAGTTGACCTGGGTTGCCATTGTATTGAAATATCAAGAAATTTTATCGGAAAAGATATTAGACCTGTTGAAGTTATGTGCTGGGCTGACACACTGGTTCATCCTATTGATGCAGAGGATCATGGGGTAGGTCTTGTTCGTTATGAGAATGGGTCGATAGGACAATTTGAAGTAAGCTGGGGGTTTCAGGGGGGCATGGATCTTCGCGATGAAGTTTCAGGCACAGAGGGAACCATCTGGCTTAACCACTTCCTGAGAACAGGTTTTGAGATGTTTACAACCGGAGCAAAAGGAGGATACGTGGCCGAGAAAAGCGGAAGTGATGCGGGTTGGCTGTTTCCGGTTGGAGATGAAGCACATGAGATGGGATATATAACAATGTTTCATGATATGTTTAATGCAATTGATGAAAACAGAGAACCAATTGAAACATTCTATGATGGATATATTGTTAATGCTATTATGGATGCCTGTTACATTTCTGTGAAATCGAAAAAATGGGAACCGGTTAACCTGGAAGTGTGGCGTGGCAAAACTGTAACAACAGAAAAAAGTGATGCCGAAACCTGGTTTGATGATCAATATCTCCTTGTTAAAAAAGAGCGCATGCCCGATGGACAAACAAAATTGATCCTCAAAGACAAAGAAAGCGGAAAGATCATTCAGAAATTTATTACGGAAGAATAGAGGAATACAAACAACAGTCGGCAGTCGGCAGTCGGCAAAAAAACAATAGAATAAGCATTCAATCATTTAAGCATTTTATTACTCCAAACTTTTTATACTGAGTACAATCGAAGCAAAGACACTGCATAATTAATATTTATAAAAAAATTCTTATGAAAAAAATTATGATCTGGTCTGTATTAGTCATTGCCCTTGCAATTTTAAGTTCCTGTACAAATGAAAAGATCACCCTTGAATCGCTTCTTCAGGAAATGACAGACAGGGAAGCACTAACATATTTCCCGGCACCTGCTTATACCATTAAACAGTTTAGCAGTTATGACCAAAGAAGTATCGGTCCCGACCAGGAGGGATGGTTTGCCAACAGGGACTATACACATTTTATCCGCGAGGAAACAAATAACGGCAGACGTGAATTTGTGCTGCTTGATACTGACGGACCCGGAGCTATTGTTCGATACTGGATGACTTTCGCCGGTGCAGGGGCTTCAGAAGGGACACTGCGGATCTACATCGATAATAAACCCGAACCGGTTGTTGAAGATAGTGTATTGAAAGTGCTGAGCGGTGGATTGCTGGCAGAAGAACCACTAAGCACCTCTGTTTCCCCAAAGACCGATTACCAGCAGCGCGGGCACAACCTCTACCTGCCCCTCCCCTATGCAAAACATTGCAAGATCACGTACGAATGTGATTCGGTTAAAATTGATGATAACCATCGTAAACCCAGTGTTTATTATAACATCAACTATCGAACCTATAAAAAAGGAACACAGGTGGAAAGTTTCTCCCGGGAGGTTCTTAACAGGGCAGTATCTGTTATAAAAAGTAAGGCAAATAACCTTAAAAACCCTGAGATTGATATTAGTCAAACAAAAAGATTCCCGAAATCAAAAATCCTGCATGCGGGTGATACATTAATGTTTTATCTTGAAAGTAAGGACCAGGCCATCAGGAAATTATTGATCAACCTGGATGCCAAAGATATCAACCAGGCCTTACGCTCAACCGTGCTCACCATTTCATTCGATGGTACCCAAACAGTATGGTGTCCCGTGGGTGATTTTTTTGGTACAGGATATCAGATTTATCAATCCAATACATGGTATAGTGAAGT
>JAUVHQ010000148.1 GCA_030593185.1 Bacteroidota bacterium | reverse complement strand
GGATGAAAGAAGCTAAGGAAAATATGTTTATGGGACTGGATATAAGCAAACGCATTAATCATAAGAGTGCAATGATGAATATATATTATCATCTGGGCCGGAACTATAACAAGAATAAACAATATTATGAAGCAATACGATATCTTGATACGGCTCTGATATTTGCTTATGAAGCCAAAAACCCAAGAAAGAAAATACTTATTGCAGAAGAACTTATGATTGCTTATTCAGCTTTGGAACAATTCCCACAGGCTTTTTATTACGCTGAGTTTTTTATAAGTATGAGTGATACTTTGAGAGATGATGACCGGAACAGAGAAATGGCAAAAGTTGAATGGGACCAGCAATATGAAAAGGAGAGGGAACTAACTGCTGAAAAATTAAAAAGATCAAGATGGCTTATGATCTTGCTTGTTTCTGTCACAGGGCTTATTATCGTTTTAGTTTTTATTATCTATCGGAACTTCCGTATCAAACAAAAGGCTAACCGGTTACTGTTAGAGATGGACCAATTAAAGTCGCGACTCTTTTCCAATATCTCTCATGAGCTTCGTACACCGCTTACCCTGATTATGGGTCACCTTGAGGAAATATTAACAGATGAACCCGGAAAAAAACCCTCCAGGAAAACAATTCGGATGATGCAGCGCAATACAAAAAGACTGCTGAACCTGGTTAACCAAATGTTAGATCTGTCGAAGCTGGATGCCGGAAGCCTGAGATTGGAACTAGTTCAGGAAGACATCGTAAAATTTTTAAGGGTTCTTATTATTTCGTTTGCTTCAATTGCTGAGAATAAATTAATTAGCTTCCCATATAAACTGCCTGATGGGAAATTCATTACATGGTTTGACCCTGATAAATTTGAGAAGATAATTACTAACCTTTTATCAAATGCATTTAAGTTTACTTCTGAAGGAGGGGAAGTTAAATGTGAAGTTATACTACCTGAACAGGAAAATGAGTTGATGGAGGTGATTGTTTCTGATACCGGTATTGGAATACCTTCAAATGAAATTGATAATGTATTTGACCGCTTTCACCAGGTAAAAAGCAGTAAATATGATGGGAGTGGTGGTACCGGCATCGGTCTTGCCCTGACAAAAGAACTGGTTGAATTGTTGCATGGTGAAATAGATATCAGGAGTAAGTTGGGTAAAGGAACCACTTTCACTGTTCGAGTACCTGTTGGAAAAGATCACCTGCGGGAAGAAGAATTCCTGCTGAAAAAACCTGATGAAATAAATACAATTGTTTATTCGACAGATATTGATGATATTAAGTATAGCGAGGAGAGTACTGAAGATATTTACGAAGATTCGAAGTCTGAAGATGAACCTCCTCTGGTATTGATTGTTGAGGATCATACCGATATCCGGACACACTTGAGGGAAAAGCTTGAGGATTCGTTCCGTATCATGGAAGCTAATAATGGAATTGTTGGACTTGATAAAGCTACAGAAAATATACCTGATTTAATCCTTACCGATCTTATGATGCCGCGTATGGATGGTGTTGAAATGTGCAATAAAATAAAAACGGATGAGCGTACCAGCCATATTCCTGTGATCATGCTCACTGCCAAAGCTGAGGAAGAAGATAAACTGGCAGGTCTTGAAACCGGCGCCGATGCCTATATTATCAAACCGTTTAGTATGAAAGAAGTAAAGTTACGGGTGAGGAAATTAATTGAACAAAGGAATAAGCTTCGTGACCGGTTTAGCCGTGAGATAACTCTTGAACCAAAAGATATTGCTGTTACGTCAGTCGATGAAAAATTTCTTCAGAATACAATGATGGTTATTGAAGAACATATGGATGATAATGAATTCGAGGTTAGAAAGTTACAGGATGAAGTAGGAATGAGCAGAATGCAGCTGTTCCGTAAACTTAAAGCCCTAACAGGTCAAAACCCAAGCGAATTTATCCGTACAGTCAGGCTGAAAAGAGCAGCTAAGCTTTTTGAGCGGAACTATGGAAATGTTGCCCAGGTTGCTTATGAAGTAGGGTTTAACAACTTATCTTATTTTGCGAAATGCTTTAAGGAGTTGTTTAAAGTAGCTCCGTCAGAATATGGCAAACCACCTCCTGAAGATTGAATTATCAGTAATACTATTGAAAAATTCAAAAATAAAACTTTCCTGCTTTTTCTTTTCTTTAGAAAGTAATGCCTGTCCTTATATCCAGGAAATCGGCTACATGCCTGTGAGCTTTTATATTTATTCCGGTGAAAATCCGGTCGGAAATTTTGAATAAGATCCCATATCGTTGATATACTGCATCCATCGGTTCAAAAGGAGAATATATATAAAAACCCAATTGCTGACTGAATATGAAGCGTCCAAGAAGCAATTCATGCCCGAATAATATTCCTGCACGGTGGTGATCAATTATTTTTCCGTACTTGTTTGTTATATGGTTCTCCTCAGCTAAATATTTGATTTCTCCATCATTAATCCATTCAATACCACACGTCATAGCATTAATCCTGCCAACCCGGGCACTGAAATTACAACCCAAACCACTTATCAGGTAACTCTTTGAATTTTTCCGGTCAATTTTCCCGGTACCAAACAGGTATATATCAAACCTGAATTTCTCCGGATTGGGAACAAGCTCAGGATCTTTTTCCCTGTCGGGGAAATATGCCGAAGACAGAGACCAGTCAAGCCCGGCATTGATAGTCGGGAAGTTTATACCGAGATTTGGTTGTTTTATACCGCCGTTGGAAGTGTGGTTATAGCTGCCTGCAATGCGCAGGTTCATGTTTGAAGAAATCCTGTAGTTGAATCCCAGGTTTAACACAACGATAAAAGTCAGATGCGACGCATTGAACAAATTCTCAGGATTTTCTTCCGGATCATATATTTTTGTCATGTATGCCGGACCCATACCAAACCTGATAGAAAGACTGAAAGGTTTTTGTGCACTGGTAAAGGGCTCAATAAAAGGGTAAAATGCTATTGTGCTGCCTATAACTTCAGGATTCGAAAAGTTTGTGTACGATAGGGAAAAACCAGCCCGGGGATAGCAGAAACAGTATTGCCAGGTATTTTTTCTGGTAAGATGCCAGTTAATATCCATCTCAATGCCCCACGGATTTGTATGCGACAGATCTTCGATCTTTTTTGAATGGGGAATGATAAACCCCCAGTGTGATCGTACTCCAATGATCAACGGAGCAGATGTAGTGTCCTGCGCCGGACAATGACACGGTTTGAGCAGAAAAAAGCAAATGATAGCAAATACGCTGAGATTAATGTTTAAAGAATTGATCATAACAATGTCTGAACTGATAATAAAAGTACAAAATTCCAGGCAATTATCAAATTTGGAGGGTATGAAAGTGGTGAGGAGAATATTTGAATATGAAATAAAAGAATAACGTAATTAATCACGTTATTCCTGGACTGTTATTTTTATCTTTACTATCCTGTTTTCCGGTAAAAAACCGATAAAGTTTATAATTATTATCTATTTTTATGGTTAAGTAGAACAAAATCAAATCATTCTTAAAAAATGCTGATATGATACTATCAAACACTATTTCCGCAATGTTTTTATTATTTGCATTCTTTATTATCAACGGATGTTCCGGAGGAAGGGATTCTGAACCAGCAGACCTTGTTATTCACAATGCGAAAATCTTCACTGTTAATGATGAAAACCCACAAGCCACAGCTGTTGCAGTTAAAGGTGAGGTGATTATAGCTGTTGGAGATTATAAACTGATAAGCAAATATATCGATAAAGAGAAGACAAAAGTAATTGACGCTGCCGGCAGGCTTGTTGTGCCTGGCTTCAATGATGCACATGCTCACTTCGGTCCTGTTGATGTTGATTATATTGAACTTCGCTATACTACTGACCCCGCAATTATCACTGAAAAAGTTAAAGAAAAAGTTGCAGAAGTTGAACCGGGACAGATTATCCGTGGCGGGCACTGGGAACATGAGATGTTTATTGATAAGAAGTGGCCGGCAAAAGAGCTAATCGATCCTGTTTCGCCGGATAATCCTGTAATATTAAGTCGTGCCGACGGCCATTCGGTTCTGGTGAATAGTTATGTGCTTAAAGCATCAGGAATTACAAAAGATACTCCCGATCCGTATGGAGGTGAAATACAAAGGGATCCCGAAACAGGTGAACTTACGGGTATACTTAAAGAGACAGCACAGAACCTTATAAAAACCGGAGCTGTTAAAATTGAATATTCTGATGAAGAAAAGAAAATTAGAAACGAGAAAGAATGGGATGTTGCTTTCGATATGGCTGCCCGTGATGGTGTAACCAGTATTCAAATGCCAGGAGGGGGAGATGCTGAATATATGAAAAAAAGAAAGGAAGCAGGTAAACTGACTTTGCGGATAGATGTAGCAGGAAATCTTACAGATGACGTGAAGAAATTGCAGAAGTATGACAGTCTCAGAAAAGAATATCCAATGGAAAACAGGTGGATAAGATTCGGATATGTTAAAGGTTTTATTGATGGGACACTCGGTTCCGCCACGGCCTTTTTCTTTGAACCTTTTGAGGATGAGCCTGAAACATCAGGACTTCCTCAGATGCCCTATGATGAGTTGGAAAAAAAAGTATTGTTGTGTGATTCGATGGGATTCCAGATTGGCATACATGCTATTGGGTCTAAAGGTAATAACTGGGTGTTAAATGCATATGAAAAGGCACGGGAAGTGAATGGCAGGAATGATAGCAGGCACAGAATAGAACATGCACAGATACTGATCGAAGAAGACATCCCAAGATTTGCAGAACTTGGTGTTATAGCATCTATGCAACCCACTCACTGTATTACCGATAAAAGATTCTGTGAAAAACGGATTGGCTGGGAGCGTAGCAAATTTGCCTATCCATGGAAATCCTTGCTGAATGTAGGAACAAAGATCGCGTTTGGTACTGATTATTCGGTTGAGCCCCTGAATCCTATGGAAGGGTTATATGCAGCAGTTACCAGGAAGGACAGAAAGGGAGAAGAAGGTGATGGCTGGTTTTCAGGAGAAAAATTATCAATGAATGAGGCTATACGGCTATACACATTGGGGTCGGCTTATGCCCAGTTTATGGAGGACCGGAAGGGAATGATAAAAGAAGATTATCTTGCAGATATGGTTATACTCGATCGTGACCTGTTTAACATACCGGAAGATGAGATAATGAAAACCAAAGTGGATTATACCATTGTGGGCGGGAAAGTTGTATTTAAAAGATAACTCAACTTTTATCTTTAAGTGTTTTCTTGCAAGCAGTATATATAAAGCCCGTCTATAAAGTCCGAAAGTTTAAATAAATATTAAAAATCACAAAAAACAAGCACCAAAATACAACTGAACGAAGTGGTCTCATGAACACCTTTGAAAATTAATTATTTTGTGAATAAATAAATATCAAATCAAAATGTTCAAAAAAAGAAAGGCGCAAAAACAATATATCGGTTAATTCTGTTTTGAATTTTTGTTATTTGGAATTTATTTGTCATTTGTTATTTGATAATTGGTCCCGAAAGCTTTCGGGATGTTTGACTTTATGGACAGACACTATATAATCATTTACTGTTATAATGACAAAGAAGCTGATTAATATTCTTATTATCATTTTATTAACAACCTCCGTTTCTGGTCAGAAGTGGAGGCATACATGGACAGAAGGACTGGTTGGCGGCGGTATGGGAAAGCTGTTTGCTGACATTGGAGGAGGATTTAAGCCGGTATTTCATGGCGGCATTCGTTTTAAAACAGGTAAATACTGGACAGTTAAAGCAAATGCCATATATGGGCAGGCTGCCGGTTCAGATTTTGGTACTTCCAG
>JAUVHQ010000028.1 GCA_030593185.1 Bacteroidota bacterium | reverse complement strand
TCAAATATTCATTTACCATCTTTGTATATTCAATATAATTAATTTTTAATTATATGTCTCCTGAATTCAGGTCGTAAAAAATTAAATTTATCAATATCTCCAAAAAATAGATACATTTGTAAATTAAATGTACAATTTTTTTTTTTAACTCTAAATTTATTTTGACCAAGTTTTCTATCTTTTTTATCAAACACCATTTTTCATTAAAATTTAACAAACCTGGGCACTAAAACCAGGTTTTCAAGTTATTATACAAAATAGAATATGGTAAATGAACAGAACAGGTTCATGAAACCGGTTATTAATTAACAATATGTCGAAAAAAAGGAAAAATGAAATGTCGTTCCTTGACCATCTTGAAGAACTTAGATGGCATCTTTTACGGGCATTTTTGTCAATTCTTATTATTGCTATTGCAGCATTTATTTTTCATGATATTATTTTCGACAAAATTATACTGGCTCCAAAGACTCCTGAATTTTTCACAAACCGGATGTTTTGTACATTTAGTGAAATTGTAAATGCCCCGGCTCTTTGTATAAATTCCAACCCATTTGAAATAATTAACATTCGTATGGCAGGGCAGTTTACTACCCATATTATGGTCTCAATTCTTACAGGGATTATTCTTGCATTCCCTTATATTTTTTTCGAACTCTGGTCATTTGTCAAACCTGCATTATATTCAAAAGAAAAGGGTTATGCTCGCGGTGCAGTTTTTTTTAGCTCATTACTGTTCCTTTTAGGAGTCTTGTTCGGATTTTTTGTTATTACACCTTTATCTGTTCACTTTCTTGGTTCATATAGTGTTAGCTCCCAGGTGGAAAATCAAATTAACCTTACTTCATATATTTCAACAGTAGCATCGGTTACTCTGGCCAGCGGTATTATTTTTGAACTACCTGTATTAGTATTCTTTTTAACCAAGATAGGTTTAGTCACACCATCTTTTCTGAGGAAATACAGGAAGCATTCTATTGTAGCAATCCTGCTCCTTTCTGCAATTATTACACCTCCTGATATTTTCAGTCAGGTTCTTGTCTGTTTCCCGCTATTATTCCTTTATGAAATCGGAATAATTATTTCAAAAAGGATCCTGGCTAAAGAAAAAGCCAGGCTTGAAGAAGATTGATATGAAGAAGGCTAAGGTTAAGAGAAGAAAAGAAAAAAAGAATTATGTTTTAACCTCACAAAATAAACACAAAAGAAAAGGCACAAGCTCAAAATGAAGATATAAAAACCTTAGCCTTAGCCTTAGCCTTTATTATAAAAATGATTATTACCTTTGCAGTGCATAGTATTAAAGAAGTTTGCAGATCATGAAGCTAAGGACTGAAAATCTGGTTAAGAAATATCGAAAAAGAACCGTAGTAAATCAAGTATCCATTGAGGTGGAACAGGGTGAAATTGTAGGATTGCTTGGTCCGAACGGTGCCGGCAAGACTACGACATTTTATATGATTGTGGGCCTGATAACCCCAAACCAGGGCAGGATTTTCCTGGAAGATAAAGAAATCACAAAACTCCCAGTATACAAGCGGGCTCAGAAAGGGATTGGATACCTTGCCCAGGAAGCATCGGTCTTTAGAAAACTAAGTGTAGAGGACAACATAAGAGCAATTTTAGAAATGTCTGATCTTAGTTCTGAAATTCAACGTGACAGGCTCGAATCACTGCTTGTGGAATTTGGATTGGAAAAAATCAGGAAAAGTAAAGGCATACAACTATCCGGAGGAGAAAGAAGGCGAACTGAAATTGCCAGGGCATTAGCTATAAAACCTAACTTTATCCTGCTTGATGAGCCATTTGCAGGGGTCGATCCCATTGCTGTTGAAGATATCCAGGAAATTGTATCAAGTCTGAAAACTAAAAATATCGGGATACTGATAACTGATCATAACGTGCATGAAACACTCTCAATTACTGACAGGGCCTATTTACTGTTTGAAGGCAGTATTCTGAAATCCGGCTCTTCAGAAGAGCTTGCAAATGATGAAAAAGTCAGGAAAGTATATCTTGGTAAGAATTTTTCACTGCGACGATAACTATCTACTCCCTTTTTTAATTATCTTGAAAATTTAAATATATTTGCGGTGAATTTCAAGGCGGATGTGGCGTAATTGGTAGCCGCGCTAGACTTAGGATCTAGTGCCTTCGGGCGTGGGGGTTCGAGTCCCTTCATCCGCACAAAAAAACAACCGCTTAACTTTCGAAATTTGACCGGGAGTTAGCGGTTTTTTACCATGTAATTTTTAAAACTACTATATGATTATTACTAAAGAAAATATTGACGAGTTGAATGCAGAATTAAAAATCACCATTGAAGAAAGTGATTATAAAGAAAAAGTGGAAACTGTACTGACAGATTATAGAAGAAAAGCGAAAATTGACGGTTTCAGACCAGGTAAAGTACCTTCAGGTATGATTAAGAAAATGTACGGTACAGCAGTATTGGTTGATGAGGTAAACAAGATCCTTTCGGAATCTATTTCCAATTACCTTGTTAAAGAAAAATTGAATATTCTTGGTGAACCTCTACCAGGTGAAAAGGAACAGAATATTAATTTTGAAAAACAAACTGAATTTGAATTTTTATTCGACATTGGACTCGCTCCCGAATTTGAAGTAACCCTGACAAAAAAAGATAAAATTCCTTATTATACCATTAAGGTTGATAAGAAACTTATTGACTCATACACTGAAAACTATACCAGAAAATTCGGGCATTTCAAATCAGCAGATAAAGTGGAAAAAACAGAGATGCTTAAGGGTAACATCATTCAAATTGATACGGAAGGCAATATAAAGGAAAACGGTTTTTCCAATAATGATGCAACAATATCTCTTGAAATACTAAAGGATGATAGTATAATAAAGAAATTTACAGGTAAAAAAATCGGGGAATCAATTAATTTCGATATTAAGAAAGCTTATCCCAATAACTCTGAAATTGCTGCTATCCTGGGAACTGAAAAGGAAAACGTGATTGATATTGACCCTCTTGTGAGATTTACAATAAAAGAGATCTCAAAATTCGAAAATGCAGATATAAATCAGGAATTGTTTGATAAGGCATTTGGTAAAGATAAAATCAAGTCGGAAGAAGAGTTTTACAACAGGATCAAAGAGGAAATTCAAGCGAACCTGAAAAAAGAAAGTGATTACCGGTTTGCTCTGGATGTTAAAGAAAAAATGATTGATAAAATGAAACTCTCGCTACCTGAGAAATTTCTTAAAAGATGGTTGCTTAAAAGTAACGAAAGGAAAGTTACGCCTGATCAGATTGAAAAAGAATTTGATCAGGTTGCCGAAGACCTGAAATGGCAGCTCATTAAAGACAAGATCATTAAGGAGCAGGATATGAAAGTCACTGAAGATGAGATTCTTGAATATGCCAAAGTAGTTGCCCTTATGCAATTTCAACAATATGGTATGGCAGGAATGCCTGATGAACAACTGGAGGGCTTCGCCAAAGAGATCTTGAAGAAAGAGGATGATAAGAGAAGAATGTATGCTAAACTATTTGAAGACAAAATTATTGCGTATATTAAAGAAAATGTGAAAATTGATGAAAAGATGGTTTCAACGGATAATTTTAACAAACTATTTGAAAAGAAATAAGTATTGACCTACCGATCATGTTTTTTATTACTTTTGATATTAATGTAACCAAAATTTAAAAGTCATGGATTATCAAGACGATTTCAGAAAATATGCCACTCGCCACAGGGGAATTAACAGTATGGTTTTTGACCAGATTAAATCCATATCTAATGATTATATCTCCCCTACTATTATTGAGGAAAGGCAGTTAAACGTAGCTTCCATGGATGTTTTTTCGAGACTAATGATGGACAGGATCATATTTCTTGGTCTTCCTATCACTGACTATGTTGCAAATATAATTCAGGCACAGTTATTATATCTTGAATCAACTGATCCGTCAAAGGATATCCAGATATATTTAAACACTCCCGGAGGAACAATCCATGCCGGATTGGGCATTTATGATACTATGCAATATATCAGTTCGGATATTGCCACCATATGCACAGGAATGGCAGCATCAATGGGTGCGGTATTGCTTACTGCAGGTACCAAAGGTAAAAGATCAGCCCTGAAACATTCCAGGATCATGATACATCAACCCATGGGTGGTGCACAGGGGCAAGCGTCTGATATTGAGATCACTGCCCGTGAGATTCTTAAAGCCAGGAATCAACTTTATATTATAATTGCTGATCATACAGGCAATAGTATTAAAAAAGTTGAAAAGGATGCTGATCGTGATTACTGGATGTCGTCTGAAGAGGCGAAAAAATATGGAATGATTGACGAAGTGTTGACAAGAGAGAAAAAAAAATGATATTTGAATTAACTCTGAAAACTATCGGAATCTTCCTTTTTGCCGGCTTAAAGTTGACTGCTAAATCACTTTCATTCATTTTTGTATATTTGTAAAGAATTAAATTAGTAAAATGTAGCATTCAAGTTATGGATAAGTGTTCATTTTGCGGAAGAGATAAGAAAGACACAAACTTGCTGATAGCAGGAATTTCTGGTCATATATGTGATCATTGTATCGAGCAGGCATATAACATCATTCAGGAAGAGACTAAAGGAAAAAGCAGTTTTGATGTTAGCCAGATACAACTTCTCAAACCGCGTGAAATAAAAAAGTTTCTTGACCAGTATGTGATTGGACAAGAAGAGGCAAAAAAATATTTGTCCGTTGCCGTTTATAACCATTACAAAAGGCTGATCCAAACCCGTAATGATGACGATGGCATTGAAATTGAAAAGTCAAACATCATTCTTGTAGGCGAAACCGGAACGGGTAAAACCCTGCTTGCCCGTACTATTGCCCGGATGTTGCATGTCCCTTTTACTATTGTTGACGCTACTGTACTAACTGAAGCCGGATATGTTGGTGAAGATATTGAAAGTTTGCTTACACGGTTATTGCAGGTTGCTGATTATGATGTAAAAGCTGCTGAAAAGGGAATTATATTTATTGATGAGATTGATAAAATTGCACGGAAAAGCGATAACCCGTCAATTACACGTGATGTGTCCGGAGAAGGGGTCCAGCAAGGACTTCTTAAACTTCTTGAAGGATCAATTGTAAATGTTCCACCCCAGGGAGGAAGAAAGCATCCGGAACAAAAAATGATACCTGTAAATACACAAAACATTCTTTTTATTTGTGGTGGTGCTTTTGATGGTATTGAAAAGAAAATTGCCAACCGGATGAATACACAGGTTGTTGGGTATGGTGCCGGAAAAAACAGGGATTATATTAATAAAGATAACCTGCTCGAATATATTGCTCCGCAGGATCTGAAATCTTATGGCATGATCCCTGAAATAATCGGCCGGCTTCCTATTCTTACTCACCTTGATCCGCTTGATAAACCTATTCTTAGAGATATTCTTACCGAGCCGAAGAATTCTATAATCAAACAATACATTAAACTGTTTCGCATTGACAATATTGAACTTTCTTTCGATGATAAAGTACTGGAGTATATTGTTGACAGATCTATCGAATTCAAGCTTGGAGCACGTGGTCTCCGTTCAATCTGCGAGGTTATTATGATGGATGCTATGTTTAATCTTCCATCGGATAACGTTTCAAAACTTAGAATTACAACTAATTATGCACGGCAAAAGCTTGAAAAAACAAATATAAAATTACTTAAAGCATCATAAAAAAAGGCGGTTCAAACCGCCTTTTTTCTTTTCCTGTATATTCTATCAGTTCAGATTCCTGTGCCGGTACCTTAACAGAATAGTTTTGGTTTCCCCATTCCTTGAAACTGTTGCTTCATTATCACACTCACCATCACCAAAATCAAGAGTTATCGGATCATTTTCACCTACAACTATATCGATTGAACCACTTTTAATAAACCTGCATGTTGCAGCCCACTCAAGAGGAGTTATTATTGTCCTTGAATACCCTACACCTCTGAAATTTGTTCCTGTTGTCTGGCCGGTAATAAAATATACGTCATCCCAGATATTCCACCAGGTGTCAGAGCCTTCAACCCATTCGCGTATTCTAACTGATTCACGTGTAATAACAATACTGTCAGGAGTTGTTATCTTTCCACCTGTTAATTCGATGGAATAGCAAATATTCCCTTCATCATTCTCACCATCATTGGTTACGGTCTTTGTGCCTTCAACATGAATACCGTTAATGTAATAATTCTCTAAAGTAATTGTTCTTGAAGTACCCGTAACACGGTAACGACCGGTAACCTGAATAATGATTTTCCCACTTCGTGTTTGCTCATAGAAACCTGTACACCCGTCACCATAGTCAATGGTAATTACTTTTGGCCAATAAGTTGAATCAGGATGATCAACTGTAACATTAGGACAACTGTCAGAAACTATTGATGATTTCAATGTTCCGCTATATATTTGTCCATCTATAAGTTGCTCTGCGGCAATCGCTACATCAAATATATCATCAAATAAATTTTCTGCAAGCGCATCATCCTCGGCAATAGCTACCTCATCATTTGTCAGACTAGAAGTTTCTTTCTCGCATGACTGAAAAAGTATTGCCCCGACTAAGACGATTGAAAGGATATACAAATAATTCTTTGTTTTCATGATTAATAGTTTTAATGAATAATCTTTATTGTGATTTCACTCTATTTGACGAAAAAAAAAGAAAAAGGTTTAATTTAACAGGGGGGGTTGAAATAAAACACTTAACTCAAACTTATTTCCGCCTGACATAGGTAAGATAAGAAAAACTGAAATCATTTTTTCCATCAGGTTCAACATTCTCTCTTTCAATTAACTGCCATTCATTTTCGTTAATTTTCGGGAAAAATGTATCAGCATCAAAAGCTTTATGAACTTTCGTAATATACAACTTGTCTGCAAATGGTAAAAACTGGCGATATACTGAACCTCCACCTATTATAAATGACTCCTCATTATCCGCGCACTTTTCAATAGCTTCCTCAATAGAATAAGCCATTTCACAACCTTTTATCAGTTCACCCTCGATATCAGATATTACAACATTTGTCCTGTTTGGTAATGGTTTTACCGGAAGAGACTCATAGGTTTTCTTTCCCATAACTACATGACGGCCTGTGGTTAATCTCTTGAATCTTTTCAAATCATCCGATATGTGCCATAATAATTTGTTTCCTTTTCCAATGGCATTATTCTCAGCTACCGCTACAATGATAGAGATATGTTTTTTCATATTCGTTTCATCTTTTTTTACTTTTTCCTTTTATCTTTTTACCACAGTGAAATATGCTCCTTCCCTGGTGAAATATTTTCGTGCCTCAAATTTTACCCTGTGAAACCCCAGCATAGCTGGGAGCACGAAGTTGCTGTTTCAAAGGGTGAACTCCGACACGGTCATTCCCTGTTAAATATTGCCCGCCCTGTGTAATTGCGTTGCACCACTTCGTGGATTACACAGGGCAAGCAATTTCACAGGGTAAACTTCCCTGCGGGGCAGGCACGGCAGGCGTCACATTTCACGTGGCAAGCTTTTTATTTTTTTCGTCCACCGTATCCGCTGGCGGAGAAGGTGGATTATCTTTTATCTTTTATCTTCGCCACTGACTCTACACTGAAATTTTTCCCTTGATATGAGGATGAGCCTGATAGTTAACAAGCTCAAAGTCATCATACTCAAAATCAAAAATATTTTTCCGTTCAGGATTCAGTTTCATTTGTGGTAATGGGAACGGATCACGAGTGAGTTGCTGTTTTACCTGGTCGATATGGTTATGATAAATATGCGCATCACCCAGGGTATGGATAAATTCACGGGGCTGTAAACCGGTTGATTGTGCAATCATCATGGTTAATAGT
Organism: Bacteroidota bacterium; assembly: GCA_030593185.1. Lineage (GTDB taxonomy): Bacteria > Bacteroidota > Bacteroidia > Bacteroidales > VadinHA17 > JADFUQ01. Next base: position 6,118 of record JAUVHQ010000028.1, on the reverse strand, counting down.
GAATAAGAGGCGATATTAAAAGGCACGCCAAGAAAAATATCCGCACTGCGCTGATAAAGCTGGCATGATAATCCGCCCTTGTTTACCCAAAACTGAATAAGGATATGACATGGATGAAGGGCCATTTTATCAAGGTCCCCAACATTCCATGCACTAACTATATGTCTTCTCGAATCAGGATTTTCCCTGATCGAATTAATTACATTACTTATCTGATCAATAAATTTTCCATCTGTTGTCGGCCACGATCTCCACTGGTATCCATAAATATGCCCGAGATCACCTTTCTCATCAGCCCATTCATTCCAAATCTTTACACCATGATCGTTCAGATATTTTGTATTTGTATTCCCATCCAGGAACCATAATAATTCATGAATTATTGACTTCAGATGTAGTTTTTTAGTAGTTAATACCGGAAAACCATCCTGAAGGTTAAAACGCATCTGGTATCCGAACACACTAAGCGTACCTGTCCCTGTCCGGTCTTGCTTTTCCGATCCTTTTTTTACCACATAATCTAAGAGTTCCAGGTATTGTTTCATAACAGTCTCATTGTTACATCATTATTCATCTATTGATCAACAGGTAATATATACTTTTACTGACCAAAAATAACAAATATTCAACTGTTAAAACAGCAGTGGGTAATTTATCCATTCACAACTTTTAAACTTATTTCAAGATTATTGAGTGGATCCATCCGGAAATATTTTCGATTACATATTCCGGTATATTGCCGGCATACTGGTATTCGCCTTGTAAGCCTCAGCCTTTACGAATAACTAAAATTAGTATAATATTAAATCAAATATTGTTTTTCTAATTAATTTGCTAAGCTATGTTCTTATATTTTAAATGTTACAAAATTTTTACATTATACCGGACATCTCTTTCTTCGAGATAATTCAGAATATATTCAAAATTCTTCTTTCCTTCTCCAACATATTCAGGTGGATTTATTCCAATTTTGCTAAATTTCCCTTCCAGCAATAGGTTTGCAATAGCAGTACAGGTATATCCTGTTGTTCTTGCCATTGACAATGTTCCTGTTTCTTTGTTGTACCTATCGTAGAGGTCATAAACCCATGTATAATATTTCCCTTCTTTTTTCCCGTCGATAGTAACCCGCATAACCGTAAAATCTTCTTCTCCGGGTCTAAGCTTCCATTTAGGGAAAAGCAGGCTGGCAGTCAGGTCAACCGGGCGTATTTTCTTACCCCGGACATCTACTTCCTCATATGAAAAGAAGCCGGTTTCACGAAGCACTCTTAAATATTCCACTGTTCCCGGGTATCTCAGGGTTTTTTCAATCATATCCGGGATTTTTATTGTTTTCAAAAGTGTACGCAGTCCATCTGAATTCCAGGATTCCAGGGTTCCGACTTTATCAAAATACACCAGTTCGGTATCAGACAGGGCTTCTCTTACAACAAGTCCTCCATTTTCAACGTACCGTGCAGGGCGTACATATTCTTCAATCACATCAACAGGTGAAAAAACGGCTTTATATTCAAACGGCCATTCCCTGATTACCGGTAATCCTCCAACAAGACATTCATATTTTATAACCTCAACAGATGCATAATAATACCCTAAAATAACATTTCCCATACCTGGGGCAACTCCTGCATCTATTACCACTGAAACCTTTTTTTCTTTAGCCAATTTTTCCAGCTTAAAAGGGTCTTCAGGAAAGAATGAGATATCAACAATATTTTTTCCGGCAAAAATAACATTTTTCACTGTATTGTATCCCATAAACCCGGGAACAGCACCAATTACAAGGTCAAAACCATCTACTGCTTCAGCCACTTTTTCTTTTGTGGAAAGATCAGTCCGTTTTATTTTTATTCCATGTTCCCGGCTTAATTTCTGCAGGGGTTCTTCCAAAACATCAACAGCTGTTACATCAAATTTTTTACTTAAATCAATAGCAATAGCATTACCAACAAGTCCGGCGCCAAGTACAACAACTTTCTTTTTCCCCATAATTTGCCCGTTTTAGTTAGTAGTCCGTTGATATATTTATGTATCGGGATTTAACTTCGTTGATTAATAATAAGTTATATCATTCTTATAAATAAAGGCTAAGGCTAAGGTTTCAAAGTGCACATATTAACCTTTCAGCCTTCATATGAACTTATTCTTTTGACTTTATATGTCATTTTAAATAATAATTTCTATTTAGATCAACTCATTATAGTTCCAACAATTGTAGCAGATAATAATGATGCAAGCGTACCTGCAAGAAGGGCCCGCATGCCAAATTTTGATAATAAAACCCGCTGATTAGGGGCAAGTGATCCGATGCCACCAATTTGTATCCCTATTGATGCAAAATTTGCAAAACCGCAAAGCATGTAAGTAGCCATTATTATTGATTTATTAGAGAGGACACCCAGGTTTTTCAAATCTGCCAGACTTATATATCCCACAAATTCTGTCATAATTATCTTTTCTCCAAGCAGTCTTCCCATAAGCGTCATATCTTCTCCCGGCACTCCGATTAGCCACATCACCGGTGAGAATATATATCCCAGAACAAATTGCAACGATAATTCGTCAAACTGTCCATTAGTCTTTTCAGCAATGATCTCATTTAAATTTGTCCAGCCTCCGACCTTCATCAGTACAAAATTGAAAAGGGCAATAAACGCAAGAAACACCAGTAACATTGCAGCAACATTCACAGCAAGCCTGAGGCCCTGGGAAGTTCCGTTCGATACCGCATCCAAAACATTGCTTCCGACCTTATCCCTTGAAATTTCAACATCTTCCCCTACATCTTCAGTTTGTGGAACCAGTACTTTTGAAATTACAATTGCTCCTGGTGCGGCCATCACTGAAGCTGCAAGGAGATGTTTTGCAAATATCAGCCGCTGAACAGGATCACTCCCTCCCAGGAATCCGATATACGCAGCCAAAACCCCTCCCGCGAGTGTTGCCATTCCACCGGTCATTACCAGCAACATTTCCGAACGGTTCATTTTAGGCAGATATTCCTTGATCATCAGGGGTGATTCAGTCTGTCCAAGGAATATATTTCCCGCAACTGAGAGGCTTTCAGCACCTGACAACTTCATTATTTTTGTCATCACCCATGCCAGACCATAAACAATCTTTTGAATTATGCCATAATAAAACAATACCGAGGTAAGTGCCGAGAAGAATATAATTGTTGGGAGGATCTGAAATGCAAAGATCATTCCGTATTTGTCCAAATCCAGAAATTCACCAAACAAAAATTCACTTCCAACTTTAGTAAAATCCAGTATTTTTACGAATATTTTACCGACAAATTCAAAAATAAGACGTATCACCGGCACATAGAGTATACCTGCAGCAAGAACAACCTGGATCGCAAGACCCGTAACCACTACCCTCCATGAAACCGCTTTACGATTGGTACTAAAAGCAAAAGCTATCGCAACAATTACCAATAATCCGAACATCCCCCTCAACATAGCAAGCAGGTTAAATTCAAAAGAAGGTTTTACCGGAACCACCTGGTTTGTTTCACTATCAAGCAGACCGGAATCCCCAGATAATTGCGGCAAAATAACTTCATCAGCAACAGAATCTGATAATTGCTGATCTTCTGTCTGAATCGTTTTTATTGAATCTTGTGTAGTTGTTAATCCGGAAATTGTGGTAATAAAAAAAAGAGGCAGGATAACCAATAAGTATTTTTTCATCTAAATCAGTTTTATTCTTGTTTCCTTCGTTTTAATTCATCCCTAATAAATGAAGCTTTTTCGTAATTCTCTTTTTCTATCGACTCGTTAAGAAGTTTTTTCAACTCTTTAACTGAAAGTTTTTTCAGTTCAGAAGTTGGTTTAGTCTTTTCCTGGTATTTCTCCTCCTTATAACTTTCCGTAAAATTTCCCTTTTCAATTTCGCTGTTCACATCTAACACAATACCCGACTTGGTCATAATATCTTCATTTGTATAAATAGGACATTTAAATCTTAAAGCTAGGGCTATTGCATCAGATGTACGGGCATCAATTGTTATCTCTCTGCCACCGTTTCTGCAAATTAATTTAGCATAGAAAACCCCCTCCTCCAGCCGGTAAATTTCAACTTCACGAATAGAAATCCCGAATGCACTGGCAAAATTATGAAATAGATCATGTGTTAATGGTCTTGGGGGCGTCAGTCCTTCCAGTTGAATGGCAATTGCCTGTGCTTCAAACCCGCCAATAATAATAGGGATCCGTCGTTCACCTTCTTCTTCAGTCAGTACAAGGGCATAAGCACCCGATTGAGTCTGACTATATGATATTCCTAATACATTTAATTTTATACGCTTCATACCTTCTCTGAAAAAAGGTGGTTTCTAAAACCTTCTGCTTTGTTCGTACCTGTTACAAATATATAAGTAATTAAACATTATACGATTTTTAATGATGAAAAAAAAGAATGTGTGAATTAATTTAGTGATGCTGTGTTGCAGTGAGGCAGTGTTGCGGTGTAAAGAATGAAGAGCTCAATCAGAAATACAACCGTTTCATCCTGCGTTATTGGAAATAAAAATCTGAGAACAGAAACAAAAAAAATGACTAAAATGGTTAAAATTCAAAATTCAAAAAATTAATAAACATAAAAAATTTGTATCTCAATTAAATTTTATACTTTTGCAATCCAATTCTTGCACACAAACACGTAAAACAGAGAAGAATGTACGCAATTGTAGATGTTGCCGGTCAGCAATTCAAGGTAACAAAAGACCAGAAGATATTTGTCCACCATCTTGATGGGGAAGAAGGGGCTGAGGTTGAATTTGATAAGGTACTGCTTATTGATAATGATGATAAAGTAGAAGTTGGTGAGCCGGTAGTAAAGGGAGCCCTGATAAGAGGTAAAATTCTTGAACATCTGAGAGGAGATACAGTAAAAGTATTTAAGAAAAAAAGGAGAAAAGGTTACAAGGTACTTAAAGGACATCGCGAATACCTTTCACATATTCTTATTAATGAAATAATCGAAAAAGGAGCAACGAAAAGTGTTGCGAAAAAAGAAACAACCAAACCTGCACCAGCAGAAAAAGCAGTACCAAAAGCTGTAAGTACCAAAAAACCCGTTGCTAAAAGCAGTGAAGCTAAAGCAAAAACTGCTTCAACAAAGGCTGTGAAATCAACCACGGCAACAAAAAAGCCGGCTGCTGATAAAACAAAAACCACAACAACTAAAAAGAGCGGAAGTAAGGCGACAATAGCAGCTAAAAAGACACAAAGCAAAACAACCGCTAAGAAAAAAACAACGAAGAAGACAACTTCTTCAAAAAAAACTAAAGAATAATTATCAGATAACTTTTAAAGCTTAAAGATATGGCACACAAGAAAGGAATGGGAAGTTCCCGTAATGGTAGAGAATCAGAAAGTAAACGTCTGGGAGTGAAGCTATACGGAGGTCAGCTCGCCAAAGCAGGTAACATAATAGTAAGACAAAGAGGAACCAAACACAATCCGGGTGAACATGTTGGAATTGGGAAAGACCATACCCTTTTCGCTCTTATTAACGGGCATGTTCAATTCAGAAAAAGAAAAAATAATAAATCTTTTGTCTCTATAATACCCGAGTCAAAGTAAGAAACTGAAATATTTCTGTTAAACCCTCCTGATCAATTTGCCGCTTTTGCTGTAAATAATCAGGAGTTTTTTATTTTTACACTAAAAAATAAAAACTTTCATATGCTAAATATTAAACGTATCCAAAAAGACTCCGGTGAAATAATAAAATTGTTGAAAATTAAAAATTTTGATGCAGGTGAGATTATTGGACAGATAATCAATTATGATAAGAAACGGAGAGAAATATTGCAGGATACCGAAAAAAAGAAATCTGAGTTAAACAAACTTTCAAAAGAAATTGGGAATCTGTTCAGGGAAAAAAGAATTGATGAAGCAAACCTGGCAAAAGAAAAAACAGGAAAGTTAAAGGAGGATATAAAGAAACTTGATAAAGAGGTTGTTGAAACTGAAACTGAACTTAATAACCTGCTTATCCAGGTCCCCAATATTCCTCATGAATCAGTACCATTTGGTAACAGTGAGGAAGATAACGAAAAAATAAGGTCAGGAGGAGAGTTCCCGGAACTATCAGATAATGTACT
>JAUVHQ010000216.1 GCA_030593185.1 Bacteroidota bacterium | reverse complement strand
ATTACGGATGCATATTCACGAAAAATCGTTGGATATGATATAAGTAATAGTCTGGAGCTGGAAGGGGCGTTAAGAGCTCTCAAAAAAGCTCTTAAAAGCCTTCCTGCGGGCCATAACCTCATACATCACTCTGATAGGGGGATACAATATTGCAGCCATGAATATACTAACTTACTGAAAAAAAGGGGAGTTCAAATATCAATGGCCAGTAAAGGCGATTGTTATGAAAACGCTTTAGCTGAAAGAGTTAATGGAATATTAAAACAGGAATATTATCTGGATGTTAACTTTATTGGCGTAAAACATGCAATAAAATCTTGCAGAGATGCTATATTTATTTATAATAATCATCGTTTACATATGGCTTTGAATTATAAAATACCAGAATATGTTCATTCAATGAGAGCATAAATATTATTATTTAACCTGTAGACAAATATCAGGACAAGACAGTTTACCCTGTGAAATGCGACGGAGGAGCATATTTCACTAGGGTCATTAAGTGCATTGTTAGACAAAACTCGAAACTCGTAACATCCTCAGACATTCACCTTCTTTGCCCGTTTGAATTCCTTATTGCGGTCGAACAGATAACGATAGGTTACATGGGTTTTTATGACCTTAAATCCTATTTCATCGACAATACGTATCATTGTCGGATTAAAGTCCCCGATCCAGTTCAACTCAATTTCTTTGTAAGGGAAATCGGATCTAAGGGCAACTTTCGAAAAAGATATAATAACGGCTGCTTCCAACCCTTTTTTCTGATGTTCGGGAACAACACCGAAGATCAATGCAAATGCTTTTTTACAACTTTTCTTAATTTTCTTGTAATAGAGAAATTTCAGTTTCCCGATAAGGTTAAGCTTTCCATTAAGGTGCTTAATGATAGGATTTATTTCGGGCAGCATTATCATAAAAGAGATTGGCTCATTTTCGTAGTACCCAAACCAGATCAGTTTTTCATCAAGAATGGTTTTTATACTATTCAGCAGAGCCATAGCATGTACATTGGTAAACTTTTTCACACCCGGAAATCTTGCCCATGCTTTATTATAAACATGCCTGAATTCATCAGCTATAATATTCAGATTTTTTTTACTGGCATGCCGGAAACTATATTTGGGATTCTGAGCAATGCGATAAGCCTTTTGCCTGATGGAATCACTCAATCCCTCTTCATTTACAAGTCGGTGAAAAGTAAGCTGGTTGAAGTAATTCCTAAAACCATATTCTTCAAAAAAGTCTTTATAATACAGAAAATTATAAGGCATACGATAATTGGGCTCCCTGTCTCCTTCTACCAGCAGTCCCCACCATCTGTCACGGTCCCCGAAGTTTACAGGACCATCCATAGCCTCCATTCCCTTTTCTTTCAACCATTCTTTACAGAGATCAAACAGGGTAAAAGCAGTGGCTCTGTCATGAACGCATTCAAAAAACCCCATACCTCCTGTTGGCTGGTCATTGTTTTTTGCTGATTTATAATCAACAAAAGCAGCCACTCTGCCAATTGTTTTGTTGTGTTTATTTTTCAGGATCCAGCGAATAGCTTCCCCATTCCGAAAATGTTTGTTTTTCTGAGGATCAAAAACAATTTCAATATCATGATTAAGTGGTCTGATCCACCTTTTTTCATTTTTATATAATCGTACCGGTAACTGAAGAAAATCTTTTATATTTCTTTTGTTTTTCACTTCAATAATTTCAAACTCTTTATTCATAATTAAGTATTATTTTTAATTTTAATTAGAAATCCACCTTCTTTGATGGTGGTTATGTTTTTTTTGTTAAACATGATATAAATTCAAAACCACCTTCTTAGAGGGTGGATATTTACTTGTTCCTGGTTGACCATTTGAGCAGGATCCTGGCAATGTTTGTAGCATGACTTGTAATGATCCTGAGCATACTAATAACCTCAAGGTGATATTTGCTGCTCTTAACCGATTTCAGAATTTCGTCACGGAGTCTTTCAAAATGATGTCTTTCCAGTTCTATGGACAGGTCGCGATATTTTTTGTATTTTCGTTTCATTGATTTAGCCTTCTCCAGGTTAACATCCCTGAAGACTTCAATGGCTCTGCTTATCTGTTTTAGAGTTAGCAGATGGTAATACTCGATCTCTTTTCTGCCGGGTTTGGAAAATTCCAACTTTGAATCAGACCATTCCTGCGCCTTTTTGAAAAGTGTTTTAGAAATAACATCAGCCATTTGTTCAAATTCCTTGACAGTGTAGATGATCTGGAACGATTCTCTGATCCTTTTTTCTCCAATATTCTGGCGGGTGATCAAAATAATGTAATTATTGATTTTTTGTTGCAGGAAATCAATTCGTTCCTCTTTAAGAGTAATCTCTTTAAGAACATTTGTTTGTTTAGACAGAAATGGCTTCAGGATATCTGTCAACATATCTTTAACAAGTTCACCCATCAGGATGGTTTCCTGTTTTGCAAGGTTAAGTGCTAATGCAGGTGTAGGGATATATTTCTCATCCAGGTATTTTAGCTTCTTGATTTTATCTTCGGGTGCTGGTTTTTTTGGAAAGATAAAGTTGATAAATTTTGCAAATTTACCTATAAAAGGAATTGATATAAGAGTAAGGGCAACATTGAAAATTGTATGGGCATTTGCTATTTGCCTTGGTATGGCAATGTTTGTCTGGCTAAGTGTTTCAATTCCCACAGGATTACCTGGTGAAATTTGGTAAATAAAATCGGCAAATGCCGGGATCCACCATGCAAAAACCATCACACCGAATATTTTAAAAAGTGTATGTGCAACAGCTACCTTTTTGGCTTCATTATTTGTATTGATGCTGGCAAGTATTGCTGTAACAGAGGTGCCGAGATTAGCACCCAGAAGAAGAGGGATTGCAGCTTCAAGAGTGAGGAAACCCTGCGTTGAAAATATAATAAGTATTCCGATAAATGCACTGCTGCTCTGTATCAGGGCAGTGAATAATGTGCCGATCAGAATTCCCATCAGGGGTTTTTCCAGTTTAAGAAGTATCCCGATAAAATTTTCATCTGACTGGAGAGGAGACATAGCATCAGACATAACATTCATTCCAAAAAAGAGGATCCCAAATCCCATAACTGATTCTCCAATATTTTTCAAAATGTTGTTTTTTGGAAAGAAATATAAAACAAAGCCCAGACCGATCATCAATAAAGAGTAATCGGTTAGTTTGAAAGCAATGATCTGTGCAGTAATGGTAGTTCCGATATCAGCACCAAGAATAATTCCAAGGGTTTGTGCAAATTGCATAAGTCCTGACTGGACGAAACTTACCAGCATAACAGTTGTGGCGCTACTGCTTTGTATGGTCATTGCAACAAAGGCGCCAACACCCACAGCAATAAAGCGGTTATATGTAAGTTTGCCGAGTATGGTTCTCATATTTTCACCTGCAGCCTTTTGCATTCCTTCGCTCAAAATTTTCATTCCGAAAAGAAACAGACCAAGCCCACCTATCGTCCCGATTACAAGCATAAATATCCAATTGCTTTTTCTGGCAAAAACCTTAAAAACCTGAATGTTTTGAGTATAATCACCCCTTATTACAGCCTTTAACTGGTACTCACCTTCTTTTGTTCCAAGATGAACATATGTTTGTGCAATACCATTTGTGTTGGTCATACACACCGGGGATATAATTTTAAAGTGTGTAGAACCCTTCGGTGATGTCAGAAGATCGAAATAAACTTTAGTATTAGCTACAGGCTTTGAATCCTGGTTAACCAATTTTACCCTGAGAGGTTTTTCTGTTCGTTCATTAATCGTTTGATGCTGTTCATCTCCGCTAAAATTAAAAACATGTTCGCTCCGGGGTTTCAGGAGTTTCAGGTTTTCGTTCTGAGAGTAAATAATAACCGGTTTCAGGAACATTATTCCTGAAAGGACCATTGTCCAAATGACATATTTTAGAATAGTCTTTTTCACAGAAATGACAAGTCCGGATTAACCGGTATTTAGTTTATAACTGCAAGAACATAGCTTTGTAAATTTACCCTATGAAATATTGCTTTGCAATAAATCTTCGATTTATTTCACAGTGTGAATTAAAAAACAGTAACTAATCAGTACTTAAAGTGATAAAATGAGTAAATGAGTAAATGGGAAGAGGGGAAGAGGCGACGAAGAGAGGGGGCGAAGGGGCGACTGAGAGATGAAGAGAAGAGGCGAAAAGGAGACGTACTCGTAACTCGTAATCCGTAACTCGTAACACTTTGGAAGAATGTAAAATATAGAATGTTGAATGTAAAATGAAGAAGTAGGAAGAGGAGAGGGGGCGACCGGAATGTTAAATAAATAGACTGTTATGAACTTCACGAATAGCCTGGATAGATTGCTTCACTTCGTTCGCAAAATTCCTGTACCTATTATGCTTGAAAGTGGACATAAAAAACTTTCAACCTTGAACTTTAAACTTTCAACTAGATAGTGTATTTAAGAGAAAGGGAAAAATTTCGGCCCGGTGCAACAATCCCTGATAAATATGGGC
>JAUVHQ010000360.1 GCA_030593185.1 Bacteroidota bacterium | reverse complement strand
AATTTTGAGCATTTACTGCTGTTCCGGAAAACAGGAATAGAGTTAAAATAAGTAATTTTAATAAATTTTTCATTTCAATTTATTTTATTATTCATTCAGAATTCGCACAAAAATAACCAATTAATTTTTATAACCCAATTTTTCTAAAACATCATCACTAAGATCATATTTCGGGTTGGTATAAAGCATGCTTGGTCCACTTGCTGTATCAAAAATAACAGCATAATTTCCCTCAACAGCAATTTCTTTAACAGCATTATATACCTCATCCTGGATAGGCTTAATAAGCTCTTGCCGCTTAATATAAAGATCCCCTTCGCGTCCAAAATATTTATTCTGTAATTCCTTAACAGCTTTTTCCCTACCAATAATATCTTCTTCTCTTTTTATCTTCATTTCCCGGGTTAGCAGAACCTGTTCGTTCTGATAATCCTTATACAATTTTTCAACTTCAGCGTATCCATCAGATATTTCTTTTTCCCATTCCTTTGAAAACTGATCTAATTTATCCTGAGAAGCTTTGTATGAAGGGATATTACTTAAAATATATTCAGTATCAACAAATGCATACCTTTGGGCAAGTGTAAAACCTGCCGAAAGAATAAGAATTCCAAATGTGATCATTATTTTTTTCATGACTAATTCCGTTTTTGGTTAATAAATTAATTAAAATTGCTGACCTATCATAAAATGGAAATGTCCCCCGTTGGCATCCGGATTACCCGGAATTTCATCAAATCCATAACCATAATCAATTCCCAGAAGTCCAAACATCGGCAGAAAAGCTCTTAGCCCAACACCTACAGCTCTTTTGATCCTGTAGGGGTTAAAATCCTCGAAACTATACCATGCATTACCAGCTTCAGCAAATAAAAGTGCAAAGAGGGTTGCTTGCGGATTCATTGAAATTGGATATCTAAGTTCCAATGTTAGTTTCTGGTACAAATTTCCTGATTTTTTGCCATTAACAATAGGTGTCAAAGAACCATTTTCATATCCTCGCTGGGCTATGGTTTCCCTGCCGTAGAGGCTGTATCCTGTCATTCCGTCGCCACCGAGGTCGTAACCTTCAAATGGTGAAGGACCGATATCCTCATTGTAATATCCAAGATAACCAAAGGCCGCTTTAGTATTCAATACCAATTTCCCTGCCAAAGTAAGAAACCAGTCGGCTTTAAATCCCCATTTATGATATTCAATCCACTTATACTTCACATTATCAGTTATATCCGGGGTTGAAAAATCCTTACCGGTAATAGCTGAATAGGGAGGTGTGATTTGAAGGCTCAATGAGAAACTGGAACCATAAGTGGGATAGATGGGACTTACTCCGGTAGAATGTCTTGCTAAACGCGTTTTAAAACTTAAATTATTCGACCGTCCGTCAGAGAATAGAAAATACTGTGTCCAGTTATCCAGATTATAATTCTGGTAACTTATTTCGTTATACCAGTGAAAAAAATCATCGGGCCAGCTTAATCTTTTTCCCAAACCAAGAGCACCACCATCAATACTTAACGATTGTCTTCCACTTTCACCCTTTTCTCTTCCATTTGTCTGGAGAGATTTAAAAAGCGAAAATGTAAAAGAGTTGGGTTTTTTACCACCAAACCAGGGTTCAACAAATGTGATGTTATATGACTGGTAATACCTTCCGTTTGACTGTGCTCTTAAGCTTAATGTCTGTCCATCACCTGTCGGTACCGGCCTCCAGGCTTTAAGATCCAGGACTTTGCGGAAAGAAAAATTGTTGAACCGGAGGCCAATTGTACCTATTAACATATTTGCACCCCATCCTCCGGAAATTTCAAATTGATCATTAGCTTTTTCTTCCAGGTCATATTCCAGGTCAACCGTTCCCTCAGCCTGATTTGGGATAGGATTAGGCGAAATTTTTTCAGGATCAAAATGGCCAAGCTGGGCAATTTCCCTGGCTGAACGCATAATATCCGTTTTACTAAACAGTTCACCGGGGAGGGTTCTTATTTCACGTCTGACAACATGCTCATTTGTTTTGGTATTTCCTTTAATGATCACACGGTCAATATAGGCCGGTTTCCCCTCGTAAACCTGCATCTCCAGATCAATTGAGTCATCTTCAACCTGCACTTCAACCGGATTGATCTGTAAAAACAGATAGCCATTATTCATATAAACTGAATTAACCGCATCTTCATCATAAAATAATCTTTCTTCCAGCAAGGTTTTGTTGTAAATATCTCCGGGTTTAATTCCCAGAACCCTATTCAACAGTTCCGACGGGAATTTTGTATTTCCAACCCACTTGATATCCCCATGAAAGTACTGATTTCCTTCATCAATCTCAATTACCATTCCTATTCTCTCTTCACTCACAGTATATATCGAATCGCTAAGAATTTCAAAATCCCGATATCCGAACTCATTATAAAGTTCGTTAAGAGTTGATTTATCTTCCTTAAGCTTTTCAGGGATATATTTTGATGCTTTGAAAATATT
>JAUVHQ010000153.1 GCA_030593185.1 Bacteroidota bacterium | reverse complement strand
AAAGAAAGAGAAATAATGAAAAGAATATCTATAATAATTCTGATGGCATACCTGTTTTAGTTGCTTCTCAAAAAGAAAAGAATTACGTTATTAATAACGTTATTAATAACGTTATTCTCTATTTTTAATAATTGAAATATGCCCTGCTGTTTTGTCGATTTTCTTTACTAAATTTGAAGACAAATACTATAAAAATACATTATATGAAATATAATTTATTAAAAAATTGGTGCCGGTAATAGCAATTACTACCACCGGGATATTTTTTATCATTTAATAAATCAGAGTCATGCAAATCAATCTAATAAGACAAAAGAGGTTTTTCATTATAGAAAATCAAATAATATTATTTTAAACTGGTTTTGGCTGTCCCATTATACAAAACAGGAAAATAATAATTATATTTAAAAATATTATATGAATTATGTCTAAGTCAAAAATTAATTTTTTAATCGATTCTTTAATGTTTCTCTGCATGGCAGCTATTGCAGGAATAGGTTTTCTGATGAAATACGTACTAATTCCCGGACATGACAGATGGATTAAGTATGGGGAAAATGTTGAACTTTATGTTTTTAATATGGACAGACATGAATGGGGTGCTATTCATCTTGTTATTGCATTTGTTTTATTGGGACTGCTGTTGTTACATACTATTTTACACTGGAAATTGATTTTATCTTTATTTCGTAAACTGGTTAGTGGTACATTAGCACGTAAACTAGCTACAAGCATATTTGTTTTTACCAGTGCCCTTCTTTTTCTCTTTGCTTTTATTGTGAAACCTGAAATAGGTGAAATAATACAAGGGCAAGGACGACAGGTAACATATGAAAACACTATATCAGAAACAGAAATAACGAATATGCATGATAATAAAGCTGTTATAAAAGATGATAAAAGTGAGGTAGTAAAAGATAATAGTAAAGGCACATTACAAGATGCTGAAGAATCCCATGAAAGGCATTATCGTTCTAACATGGATATTGAGATCAGGGGTTATATGACCATCAGGGAATTATCAGTAGAATATGATGTTCCATCAAAATATATTATGAAAAAACTTAATATCCCGGAGTCTGTTTCTGATAATCAAAGACTCGGATTGCTAAAAAGAGATTATGGTTTTAGAATGAGTGATATTGAGAAAATAATTAATGAATATAAAAAGTAGCCAAAGAGTTCCGCGTTATCCGCCTTCGTTACCACTACGGTGGACGAAGCGGGTTTCGGGTTTCGAGTTACTGGTTCACATCCATCTAACTTTTAACTTTTAACTTTCAACTTTCAACTCTACACTCCTCCCCTCCCGGTTGCTCCTTATTGCCATTTCAATAATTCTGATAACATCTAAAACCTCACCGGGTTTGACCGCCAACTCCTCGCCTTCCTTAATCGCCTTATATACATTATTATAGAACTCGTTATAATTCCCCGGCGGGGTTTCAATTCTTTCCCTGACATCTTTACCATTAATAGATGTATTAAGCAGTCCCCAAAATTTCTCCTTTTCTTTTACCCACTTATTACCAACCGGCAGAATGCCTTTATTCAACAGTTCCTCCTGCGGATCGGCACCAAATTTCACAAACGACCCGTTGGTTCCATTTAAGATGTATGCGGGTCCCGGTTCGCGAACCAAATACGATGACTTTAATATCACCCTGAAATTCGCGTATTCAAGACGAATATCAAAATAATCATTTACCTTCCCTCCATCGCGGAATGCACGGATGTTTGCATTAACCAGTTCAGGTAATCCAAACAGGACAAGTGCCTGATCAATTAAATGCGAACCCAGGTTATATAATACTCCCGTACCTTTTCCCTCCTCTTCCTTCCAGGTATTCTCTTTGATAAAATTCCTGAACCGGTCGAAATGAGCTTCATACTCCACTAATCTTCCCAGCCAGCCTTTTTCTATTACTTTTTTCACTGTCATAAAATCACCATCCCACCTTCGATTTTGAAAAACACTGAGTACAAGATTTTCTTCTTCAGCAGTTTTAATAAGCTCTTCTCCATCCGAAGATTTGACAACAAACGGCTTCTCAACAACAACATGTTTACCTGCATTTAAAGCTTTTTTTGCTAATTCGTAATGTGTATGGTCAGGTGTATTGACAACAATAAGATCAATATTTTTATCTGATAGAAGTTCCTCGTAACTTGTAACAATATTCACCCCCGGATATTTCTCTTTCGACCCTTTTGGGGTTCTTTCCAAAACTGTTTTAAGAATATAACCCGGATTTGTTTCCAGAAAGGGTGCATGAAAAACCCTGCCCGACATTCCATAAGAAGCTAAACCTGTGCGTATCTTATCTTTCATAGTTTTATCTGTGTATTATATTTGAAATTTAGTAACTAATCAGTCCGCAGTCCACAGTCTACAGTCGGCAAGAAAGAAAAGAACAATCAAACAATTATAACACAATGGCAACTACATTTGGAAACTTAACTATATATATGTACTAAAAGTATAAATAACCCGGTCTTCAAATTGCCGACTGCCGACTGAAGATTGCAGACTAAAAAATCAAAGTATAATAAAATTAGCCATTTTGGCATTCCAAACTTTTTATGCTGAGCGCAGCCGAAGCGAAGACACTGAATAGTTACGAAATTTAATATTCTATTTAAAATTAAGGTTATCCAACCTTGTAATACCGGCATTTTTTGTATTCATAAGTGCCTGGTAATATTCTTCGGATGTTATTCTCCGGCTAAGTTCCTGATGTTTATATGCTTTACCACAAGGATAATACTGTGACATAACATTTATATAGGTCTGCGATGAAATTTCCTCCGAAATGAAATTCATTATTTCTTTTGTTCCCGCAGCCTCATCCGGCAGTACTAAATGCCTTACCAGCAATCCCCGTTCAGCAATACCATTTTTATTAATAACCAGCTGCCCCACCTGCCTGTGCATTTCCTTAAGGGCTAATTTCGTGATCTCTGGGTAATCTACTGCATCACAGGCTCTTGCTGCGATACCTGAATTCCAAAACTTAAAATCGGGCATATAAATATCAACAATTCCATCAAGCAACTCCAGGGTTTCAACCCGGTCATATCCTCCTGAATTATAGACCAGCGGAATATTTAATCCTCCAATAACGGCTTGCTTCAAAGCTGATAATATCTGCGGTATTACATGTGTAGGTGTAACAAAATTAATATTATGACAACCACCTCTTTGAAGTTGCAGCATCATCAGGGCTAATTCTTCATCAGATACTTCATTACCTTTTCCCTCATGACTTATATCAAAATTCTGACAAAAATCGCACAGCAGATTACAATTTGTAAAGAAGATTGTACCTGAGCCATTTTTACCAACTAAAGGAGATTCTTCCCCATAATGGGAATTATAACTTGAAACCATTGCCCTGAAACCCGTTTTGCATATTCCTTTATTACCATTCAACCGGTTTACACCACATCTGCGCGGACACATATTACAGTCAGCAAGTTGCTCCTGTGCATAGCTGATCCTTTCATCAAGGACACCTGTTTCATACGTCTTTATATATGCAGGTACCATTTCCATTATCCTTTTATCACCGCCATTGGTTTTAACTCAACAATTATTTCCACCAGATCAGATTGGTTTCTCATAACTTCCTTTATATCCTTATAAGCAGAAGGGGCTTCATCAAGATCTTTTTTTGACCGTATTGAATGAAGTATATTCTTTTTATCCAGGTCTTTGATCTCTTTTGAAAGATCCAGACTTCTTTGTGCCTGTTTTCGTCCCATAACTCTTCCTGCACCATGTGAACAACTCTCAAAACTATCCATGTTCCCTTTACCACGAACAATATAACTGTTTGTGCCTTGCGAACCAGGGATAATACCTGTTTGACCTTTCTTAGCTTGGGTAGCTCCTTTACGATGAACGATAACCTGTTCGCCATAATGATCTTCTCTTGAGGCATAATTATGGGCAATATTGATCAGGGGAGTGAATTTAATCTTTTCACCAAACTCATTCCTGAATACCGACATGATATTATCAATCATTAATTGCCTGTTTGCAAATGCAAAATCGATACAAAACCGCATCTCATTCCAATATATAATTCCCTCATCACTATTTTCAGGCAGGTATGCCAGTTGCCATTTCCTGTATTCATATTTACCCCATTTATCATTAAGCTTCATTGCCAGTTTATTATAATGGTCAGCCACCTGTTTACCAATATTACGGCTGCCTGAATGTACCATTAGCCATATAAAACCGTCTGAACCTTTCTGAATTTCAATAAAATGGTTCCCGCCACCCAGTGTTCCCAATTGATAAAGAGCGCTATTATATTCGCGCGAAACAACCGGCAAGTCATCAATTTTCATGAATTTTCCTTTCGGCATACGTTCAGGATCCCGTGCTTTTTTATGGTGCTTAAATCCGAGGGGTACAAGATCCCTGATACCATACATTAGTGTGCGTAGTCTGTTTATATCAATATCATTCAATGATGTTTGAACAGCAGACATTCCGCAACCTATATCAACACCAACTGCATTGGGAATAACAACTCCTTTCGTAGCCAGCACACCACCAATAGGCATACCATAACCCAGATGGCAATCGGGCATAATGACAATATGTTTGAATGCAAAAGGGAGATTCGCCAGGTTTACCGCCTGTTTCATGGCTCCATCTTCGACCTCATTCAACCACAATTTAATAGGAAGCCTGCCAATATGCAATACCTTTTCCATTTATTGCAATTTTCAAATAATTTACAATATAAGAAAATCAAAACCAATTTTTCCTGTAAATAATTTGTATCTAATCAGTCAGCAATCAGCAGTCCGCAGTCAACAGTCGGCAGTCCACAGTCAGCAAGCTAAAGACTGGACTATTTAGTGTCTGTCCATAAAGTCAAGCATTTTCGTAAATAAAGCACCAAATAACAAATAACAAAAAACAACTGAACGAAGTAGTCTCATGAACACCTTTGAAAATTAATTATTTTGTGAGTAAATAATATCCAAATATCAATTACCAAATGACCGAAACAACTTTGAATATTGAGATTTATTTGTATTTTGATGCTTGTTTATTGTGATTTTTTACATTTATTATTGTATTATAATTGTTTTATTGTTATTTACTTTTTTGCTGACTGTGGATTGTGGACTGCCGACTGATTAGTTACACCTTTTTTATTACATTATAAAGCTATGTTATTATCTTGCATTCTGAAAAAGACTATCAATGATCCGTCAATATTTAAATATACTTGAAGTTTCTCCGAATTCAGGGATTCTTGAAATTAAAAGGGCTTTCAGGAAAAAAGCGAAAAAGTTTCATCCTGACCTGAATAAGGATTCCGGGGCACAGGATAAATTTATTCTTGTGAATGAAGCATATGAGTTTTTAATGAAACACTATAACCAACCCGGATTCAGATCGAAAAAAACTCCTGAGGAAAGATATCGTGATTGGGTTGAAAGAGAAAAAGCGAAAGCAAGAAAACATGCTGCACGCCAGGCGCAGAGACAGTTTGAAAAATACAGAAATTCAAAACTATACAAAACTGCAAACCTGCTTTATTCAATTTATGATTATTTTGCGCTGATTATTGGTTTAATAATAGTTTTTGCTGCAATATTTGGATTGCATCTTCAGAAAGATTTCGAAGAAGGCTATACTTTTAATTCTGTTATTGCTGGTGTTTTCCTAACAATGGTTGGAGGAATATTTATATGTTTTTCCATAATGAGCATACAAAGCAGAAAAG
>JAUVHQ010000069.1 GCA_030593185.1 Bacteroidota bacterium | reverse complement strand
CTACATCAGAACGATATCTGATCTTCCTGTATTTCAATACAGAACCACTATCCGGTTAAAGACCCGTAAGTTTAAATGCGGGAACTCTCGGTGTAAACAAAAAGTTTTCTCAGAACAAACCCCGGTGATATTAAGATATTCAAGGAGAACCAATAGGGTATTAAAGATCCTGGAATCCTTCGCAATTGAATTGACTGGAAAACTTGGCAGTATCATGTCTCAGCAATTATTCATTACGGTCAGCAGTTCGACCATAACAAGGATTGCACACAATCAGCAACTATCTGAAATAAAGCAACCAAGAGTGCTTGGTGTGGACGATTGGGCATACCGAAAAGGAGTAAGTTACGGGACCGTTTTAATTGATATGGAAACCTCCAAACCTATCGATATATTACCATCAAGAGAAGGCAAAGATCTGAAGAAATGGTTGATGAGGTATAATGATGTACAAATCGTTACAAGAGACCGGAGTAATTCATACTCTTCCGCTATTAATGAAGTGTGTCCGGATGCCGTTCAAGTTGCTGACCGGTTTCATTTGCTAACGAATTTATCGGATGCGTTAGATACGTATTTCAATAGTATCAGTGGAACAATTAGTCTATTGATAAAAGCAAAAACCAATGAACTGCTGAACCTGCCCGAAGCTGAACAGAAGATTATTTCAACTGCAAAAGAGCAGGTTATTGGATCTAGAATCGATCAAAGACTGGATAAATTTAACAAGGTCAAGGAGCTTCAGGCTAAAAGAGTTCCTATTCTCAGAATTGCAAGAGATATTGGGATTAGCCGTGGTACTGTTCGTTCGTACTTTGTACAGGAATCTCTGTCTCCTAAAAGCCATTCAAAATCCACTAACATTGAATTGTTTACCAACCATATTGTAGATCGGTTAAATACCAGAGGGTATATGATAAAAGATATTATTAAAGAGATCCGGGAACTAGGATTCAATGGTAGCCAATCACAAGCATATTATAATATAAATGCCATTAGGGATAATTATAAAATAAGTACTCCGGGATTTTCACAAGTTCAGCATACACAGATCCCATACGTAAAGCCATTAAGTTCCAGAAAATTGGCTAAATACATTGGGTTTTGTTTAAATGATATTATTGATCCCCAGGAACGGAAATATCTTCAAACATTATTGGATGAAATGGTTGAACTACGAATAGTCCGGAAACTTGTTCAGATATTTAAAACAATGCTTATAAGAGGACGTGGTAATATTAAAAGATGGATTGATTTTGTATTAAGATCAAAGTACAAACTAGCTGGTTTGAAAACCTTTGCTAGAGGTCTATCCAGAGATATTGATGCTGTCAAAAATGGGATTGAAATGAAATGGAGCAATGGGGCTACAGAAGGTCATGTCAATAGAATCAAGAGCATTAAACGGCAAATGTATGGCAGGGCAAGCTTTGATTTGCTGCGCAAGAAGGTGATATTATCTCAGACAGGATAATGTTTCCCCAAAATTGACGAAGAACCAGTTTGCTCCGGAAAGGGTAGTCAATTTAAACCGGTATTAGGTGGTCACTTTGACCGGTTTTTCCAACCTCTCTTCAGGAATCCTTTGGACAACCTTTTTCCTTTCAAGGAGTTACGGGTTACGGGTTGATAAGTAAGTTAAGTAAGTTGAGTGGTTGAATGGTTGAGTGAGTTTAGTGATTGCCTACTCACCTACTCACCTTACTACCTGCTTCTTACTTCCTTCTCCAGTTTTTTCACCTTATCCTTCAACTCTTTTATCCTGAATTCCCGTCCGACAAAAAGTTGATTAACCCGTTACTGTTTATTGTTTTTCTTTTCAAGTTCGGCAGTGTGTTCATTGAATCAAAACTTCAGTCCAAATACCAGAATATCATCAATCTGGTCATAACTTCCTTTCTGTTTCTCAGCCTGCCACGTGAAATGCGACACAGGAGCATATTTCACTGTGGTTCCGGTTTTCCATGCTTCAATAGTCTTATCCAAAATTTCTTTTTGCTCCTTCATTGGTTTGTTATGAATATCACAAAGAAGCTGTTGGAATTGTTTTAACATAAACTTTTTCCCAGTGGGACCACCTAATTGGTCAGAATATCCGTCCGAGAACATATAAATCAAATCATTTTCCTCTAATTTTATTTCATGATTTGAGAAACCAGTTTCTTCCTTAAAAAAAATTCCAACAGGCATTTTGTCTGCCTTGATAATTGTAAGCTCTCCGTCTCTTATCAAATACAATGGATTATTTGCACCTGCAAACTGTAATTCTTTATTTTCCAAATTGATGGAGCACACTGCTATATCCATTCCATCCATGGCTTCTCCGGACTCAACGGTTTGATGAAGCGCCGAAATAACCAATTTCCTTAATTCATTCAAGATTTCATTTGGACGTATATTTTTTCTTGCATTTACAATTTCCCTTATGAAAGAAATCCCCAAAACACTCATAAAAGCTCCGGGGACACCATGCCCGGTACAATCAGCAACAGCAAGGATTATTTTATTATTTTCCCGGGTTAGCCAGAGAAAATCACCACTGACAATGTCCTTTGGTTTATTCAGCACAAAATATTCAGGCAGCAATTCGCTAATATATTCTTCCGGAACCATCATTGCTTTCTGGATCCTGCCGGCGTAATTAATACTGTCAGTAATTGCCATTTTTTGGCTGGCTATCTGATCCCTTTGAAATGTTGCAAGATTTCTCTGGGTTTCTATTTCATCCCGTTGTGCCTCTATTTTATCCCGTTGGTTCTTAATCAGTTCTTTTTCACTACGTTCGTCCAGCAAACGCCGGTACCGGTTAAGCCTTATGATGGATCTGATCCTTGTCCGCAGTTCGATACGGTCAAAAGGTTTGGATATAAAATCATCAGCTCCAGACTCAATACCCCTTATCCGTGAATCCCTGTCATCCAATGTGGTAACTAAAATGATCGGAACTTCTGAAAGTTGATTGTCGGCTCTGAGGACAGTACAAACTTCAAAACCATCCATGCCAGGCATCATTACGTCTAATAATATTAAATCGGGATCAACCTCTTTTGCCTTTACTATTGCTTCCTGTCCATTATCAGCAAAAACCAGTTTATAACCTTCTTTGATCAGAAGAGCCTCAATAGAATCACGTGTAAGTGGATCATCATCTACTATTAGTAAAGTGCTTTTGTATTTCATCCCTGACATATTAGTGATTAAACCGAAGAATCTATTGTATGACTTCTTCCTACTCCTCACTTACTATTCCATATCTCTTCACCCTACAACACTGTATCACTATTACTCACTCCCACAATCCTTTCCACTACCCGCTTCCCGAATCAAGTTCGGGATAGGCTGTGAGGTTTGGCAATGCCAAACTTTCTTCAACTTTTCGCTCCTTAGCCTCTTCCATTCACAACTTCTCCAACAATTCCTGGACTTTAAAAGGTTTTTCCAGGAAATCGTCCATTCCAGCATCAATACACTTTTTCCTTTCACTTTGTGTTGCACCTGCGGTCATTGCAATGATCTGGGTTCCAGGAGATACATTCTCCTCTTTTTCTATTTCTCTAATCGCTATAGTTGCCTTAAAGCCATCCATTTCCGGCATCTGGCAATCCATAAAAATCATATCATATTTCCCTGTTCTGAATTTATCAACAGCCTGCTTTCCATTCTCAGCAACATTAACAGTATGTCCCAGCTTTTTTAGATTATTTTCAGTCAGTTTCTGAACTATTATGTTATCTTCAGCAATAAGTATTGTCAGTTTTTTTGCAATTTCTTTGTTTCTCTCACGTAATTTTTTTTCAGTCTGTTTAATAAATTTTGTAATTATTTTGTCAGCCTTATAATCCACACCAGCCACGGGCTCTCCCGATATTATTTGTTCGATACTAATTCTTATTATTTGAATTACTTCTTCAAGCTGCTTTTTTGTTTTATTACATTTATTAAGAATAGTTTCAGATATCTTTTTCTGTTCGGGGTTAAGATTTGTTTTTATAAGACTGTTTCCCAGCGCATTAATACTATTTAAGTTAGTAAATATTTTTGCAGTTTCCATTATAACGGATTCGTTCTTGAGATCTGTTGCTATTTCAATCGTATCCTTAGTTTCAATTAACTTTTCTTTGTTTCTCTTAAGTTCAATCTGAGTTCTAACCCTTGCCAGCAATTCATCTCTGTTAAAGGGCTTTGTAACATAGTCAACTGCTCCTGCATCAAATCCTTGTTTTGTTTTTTCAATATCATCCAAGGCGGTAAGGAAAATTATCGGAATATCCTTAGTTCCGGGATAGTTCTGAAGTTCCTTACAAACCTCAAAACCGTCAATACCGGGCATTAGAATATCGAGAAGGATAAGATCAAACTTATGTGCTTTTGCTTTGTGAATTGCTGTCCTGCCGTTTAATGCAGTCGCAAACTGGTATTTCTCCCTTTTCAGGATCTCCTGGATTAATTTGATATTCAAGATATCATCATCAACAATCAGGATTTTATAGCTACCGAAAGTATTCATTGCTTTTGGGGGGAAAAGTTAATGTTAAGAGTTAAAAGTTAAATGTTATAAGTTAAGCTATTCGCATTTTTCTTCGCATCATCCTTCCAGTGTGTTACGAGTAACGAGTACGCCTCTGTCATTTACTCATTTTCGCATTTGCTCATTTTTTCCTTTAATTCACGTAAGTACCGATTAGTTACAAAAAAAATCAGTTATTCTTCTTTATTAATTTTTGTCTTATAGTACCTGTTTTTGTATTAAAAAGAATCTTCCTGCCCATTGTACTACCAGTGCTGGAACTGATAACCGGGATTTTATTTCTTTCCAGTATCTCTTTTGCTGTCTCAATATTTCTTTCACCAATATTAAACAAATTATTATCAGAGAACAAAACTGAAGCCCCTCCAAATAGTTTTGCCTTTAGATTATGCTTGTCCGAACCAAGTTTTATCATTCTGGCTATAAGCTTCTCCGTTGCAATATCCCCGTATTTTGGTGAAGTAAGTCCCTGACCGTTCCATAATGGCAACATAAAATGGTTCATCCCTCCGAATTCTTTCACCGGGTCCCACAAGCACACTGCGACACACGAACCAAGCAGTGTTATTATCTCTGTAGGACTGTTACAGACTATTAACGAAGATGGATGCAGGTAATATCTTTTTATGGTGTCGTTCATATTGCTTTTATTGGGACCCTTTTAAAATGAAAACCAATGTGTTTAAATGACTAAAAGGAACTAAAATGAGTTAAGGGTTAAATGTTATACGTTCTTCTTTATATCCCAAAACACGTAACTCGTAACCCGTAACTCTTAGCACTTCATTACTTCATCACCTCATTACCACTTAGAAAATTATCTCATCTCCTTCAGACAAGAAAGTATCATCATCAGGTTCTGCTTCGGGTACAATAATGGTAAAAGATGATCCTTTATTTCTTTCTGTTTTAATTGTTATTTCTCCTTCCAAAATATCAGACAGCGCTTTAGCAACCGAAAGACCCAGTCCGTGACCGGTATTCAAAGAATTCACATCTGAGTCAAGTTTCCTGAACCGGTCAAAAATAGTATTAAGGTCTTCTTTTTCGATTCCGGTTCCAAAGTCCTGCACGGTAATTTTTGCTTTTTTGTTTTCTACGACAGCCAAAACTTTTATTCTGCCACCAGGGTTACTATATTTTATTGCATTATTCAGAAAATTCGTTAATATTAACCTGAGCTTTGAGTAATCGGTCGTGAAATTCAGAGGTTCCTTCTGCTTCCCCTGTTTCACAATATATTCAACATTGATCACGATATTCCTCTTTTCTGCCTTAAACTTAATTTTGTCAATAGCATCCTGAATAAGACCATTTATTTCAATATTTGATATCTGGGTAAATGCTTCACCTGCCTCAATTTCGGCTGCAACAAAAATATTATTTAACTGAAAATCCAGGTCACTTGCCTCGGAATAAATAAGCTCTGCCATTGATGCTGCTTTATCCCAGTCATTCCTGCCCAACTCAACAATATTTTTCGACAAGCTCATTATTGAGGTATAAGGGTTTATGATCTCATTCATCATATTTGCGAGAAAATTGCTTTTGAATTTCTCTGATCCTTTTAATTTATCATTAACCCGTGCAAGCTGTTTAGAAAGCTCCTTGTTCTCTAACCTGAGCTTTTCGATAATCTCAAGTTTTTCATTAGGTCCTTTTTTTGTTTTATTTTCTGAATTATTTTTCATAATAATTGATTTACAGTGCTTTATGAGTTGACTTAGTTGCCGTTTTTATATAGACTGAAGGCATTGCTAATTTATATGGCAAATTAAAGGATGCCAGTGATTCAGAAAGTCCCAGAAACAAATAGCCGTTTTTCCTGAGTTTTTCCGTAAATCTATCCAGGACTTCATGTTGAGTTTGTTTCTCAAAATAGATAAGGACATTCCTGCAAAAGATCACATCAAAACTGTCAAATGCAGAATATTCTTTTTCAATTAGATTGTGTTGTTCAAAATGAATAATATTTCTCAACTCAGGTGCTATTCTTACACTCTTTTTGTGCCGGTCTTTACTTTTTAAAAGATATTTCTGTTTCATATGTACAGGAACATCAATAACAAGTTTTTCAGGATAAACAGCTTTTTTAGCTGTTTTGAGCATTCTTGTTGAAATATCGGTTGCAGTTATTAAAAAGTTAAAATCACTATTGTTTGATTTGAATTCACTTAGCAGGAAAGCCAGTGTATAAGCTTCCTCACCACTGGAACAGCCGGCACTCCATATTCTGAATTCATCATTCTTACTTTTATTTTTATAGATAGAGGGTAAAACTTCATCTTTCAGAAATTCGAATTGTTGTTTTTCCCTGAAAAAACTGGTTTTGTTAGTTAAAATACTATCGATCATATGCACCAGTTCATTCTGAAGTCCCGGATCACTGAACACGTGCTCAATATACTCACCAAACGAATTGATATCCAATTCTCTCAGTCGTTTTTGAAGACGATTTTCAAGCAATATTTTCTTCTTTTCCGGCAGCTTTATCCCGTAATTGCAGGTAATAAAACTACTCAGGCGGTTAAACTCACTGTTTGTTAATCTATGATTCAAGTTTAACTCCTTTCAGTCGTTGAGCTCGCTTCGCTCGGTTCAGGTTTAGAGTTTTGTTCTATATCTCAAGTTATTCCTTTCTCTCTCAATTCAAATTTCGAGTATAAAACTTCATCCTTCCAAAGGGTTTAAAGTTCATAGAGCTCTTCGCTCACCTCTCATCTCTCATCTCTTCCTTCCTTACTCACCTACTTCAAAACCTCTCATACTCATCATCAAGCATATCTCCCTTTTCATCAAGGTTTATTTTCATGCCTTTTGGCTTCTCCTTTTGCTTGTTTTCCTTCTTAGCCTTTTTCTTTTTGGATATGAGAGCTTTAAATGGCTGTTTTGTTCCTGACTCATTACCAATATTGAAAAAGGAGACTGATTCCAGTAACTGGTCTGCCTGGCTTGACAGCTCCTCGGCACTAGTTGCTATTTCTTCGGAAGATGCAGCATTTTGCTGGGTAATCTCATTAAGTTGCTGTATTGTTGTATTAATCTGAGAAGAACCAGAATTTTGTTCCTGGCTTGCAGCAGTGATCTCCTGTACCAGTGATGCTGTTTTACGTATTTCAGGAACAAGCTCACTCAGAAGTTTTTTAGAATCCTCGGCATTCTTTACACCTGTTCTGGATAGCTCATTAATTTCGGCAGCAGCAACTTTACTACGCTCTGCCAGTTTACCTACTTCGGCAGCAACAACACCAAACCCTTTTCCATGTTCCCCTGCCCTGGCAGCTTCAACAGCAGCGTTAAGCGCAAGTATATTAGTTTGAAAAGCAATATCGCCTATAATAGATATCTTTTCAGCTATTGTGTTCATTGATTCGGTTGTTTCACTTACTTTACTACTGCTTTCCTCAATATTATCAGCAGCCATATTGGCAATCTCTTCGGTTTGTCTGGCATTCCCTGCATTTTGCTTAATGCTTAAGGCCATTTCTTCCATAGATGATGAAACCTCCTCAAGCGATGATGCCTGTTCAGATGCTCCCTGGGATAATTCCTGTGAACTGGAATTCAGTTCGGTACCTGCTGCCGCCACATTTTCCGATGCATTTTTTACAGCTTGTATTATTTTTTTTTGTTTATCTGTCATTGTATCTAAAAAACCAAGTAAAACTCCTATTTCATCTTTGGAAATTCCTTCAATACTGGTAGTGTAGTCACCTTTGGAAAGCTTTAATATGATATCAGAAGCTTTTTTGATTTTTAGTTTAATACTATAAGTAACCCACAGAAGGAATGACAATGCAATTACTACACCAATCAAGCTAATAATAATAAAACCAAACCTGGCATTAGAAAATATGATTATAGCATTATCATAGATTTCTTTGGCAATGGTTTCCTGCAATCTGACTAACTCATTGATCTTTGATGTTAAAGGATCAAGAGAATTATGCATATCATACAATATGAAAGAAGATAATCTTTCGGTATCATTTTTTTCAACGATATCCAGCAACGATTCAACTGCATAATTGGCTTTGACTAACAAAGTTTCAGCCTCTTTCACTTGTTTTTCCTCCTTGCTGGTAAGATAGGTTTTTATGTAATCATTCCATATTTTTTCAGTAGTCTGCTGAGCTGATATTATTATGTCCCTGCCCTCATTCCAGTCAAGCTGGCCAGACAGTATTTTATGGGAGCAGTCAACTACATTAACTGCATACGCATCATCAATATCTGATAACTGGATCAACGGCACAATTCTGTCTTTGTAAATAGTATTCACCCCATCGTTGATTTGTTTCATTTTTTGCAAACCAAACAGGCTAAGAATAATGAGAAACGCAGCAATTAGTCCTGCCGCAATTAAAAGCGCATTGGAAATTTTTAAGTTTTTCATGGTTATGTTGTTTTTATGTATTACTGGTTTCTGGTTATAGAATCAACTTCTTCTGCCGAGAATACATTATTCATATTAAGCAAAATAATAAATTCATCATTTTCTTTTATCATTCCCTCAATAAATTCCGACTGGTATTTGGAACCGATACCCGGCGGGGATTGTATCTGGTTATCACTGATTTCGAGCACATCATGAACAGAGTCAACAACAGCTCCCACATTGATGGTATCACCGTTTG
>JAUVHQ010000060.1 GCA_030593185.1 Bacteroidota bacterium | reverse complement strand
CGAAGCTGGTCTTATACATGAATAGATAGAGTTTAATGTTTCAGTTATCCCCGGATCATTATAACATGGGATAACAACAATCAGTTGCAGATCATCATGTGGGTTAGCCTCAACAGCAGGCAGGAAAGATCTTTGCTTTTGAAGATAGGGACCGGCAAATCCCATATTTTATTTTTTGTCTTTTTGTTGAGATTTTCGCTCTTCAGTATACTTTTCATTTATACCTTTAACTACATCATTTGTAATATCCTGTTTGTTAGAAGCATAAAGCAGCGGACCGCCAAGAGAATTACTTATAATAAATTGATAATTATTATCTATATTATATTCCTTAAGATAGTCAATGATATAATAAATAAGTTGTCGGTTCAACACCTGCTCCTCTTCGGCTAACTCAAGCGAGAGTTTGTCTTTCAAACCAATAAGATCTTGCTGCTCCCGGTAAAGTTCCTGCTCAATTTCCTGGGCACGGGAACGGGTAACAAGTCCTTTTCTGACTTTCTCCTGAAAATCAATTGCTTCTTTCTCAAAATCTTTCGACCTGGAATTTAACTCTGCTTCAGAACTTTTCTGTTTGTCAATTAACTGATTCCTTATATCAAAAAACATATCCATATTATTCATCAGTGTATCAATATTAATATATGCTATTTCTCCCTTTTCAGTGCCATCATTTTCAACAAACTTCTCTTCTGTTTGTAGTGGTTTTGACTTTCCCTTACCTGTAAAATGAAGGACAAACAGTGCACCAACTGCAATAACTAAAACAATATTTATAATAAGATTTACCCTTTTCATATATCACTTATTTTGTTAAACATCTAAATTTGCGCAACAAAGATAACTTTTAATAAAAAAACGCCAAAACAGAAAAGGGATTATACAGAAGAGTACCTCATATGCTATGTTTTATTTTGTGTATATTTTAGAACATAGCCACACTATAACCTGTATTTTTCTCCGGCAAATCAGATTTTCGCTTCGCTTAAATTTTATGAAATAATAAGGTTAAAATTCAGGACATGGAATAGCATGAATCTTCTTCTTATACTTACGGGTCAATTTAAAATTATATACAAAAGATATTTCATGTGCACCACCGGTAGATGTTATAAGGTTAGATACAGTAAAATCATATGAGTAGCCAATATGCATATATTTTGTTTTATACCCTGCAAGTAGAATTATTGCATCTCCAATCTGGTCTTTCAGAATAGGGATACCTCTATACCAAACTCCCATTATCAAAGGATTTTTGTACCAGTAAAGGCCCAGATCCATTTGTGAAAAGTCGGCTTGTTTCTTGAAAAGGAAAGCAATTGACAAAGACTCATCAATTGGCTTGGTCAGTCTGCCTTTACGTATAACCTGTACTCCTCCAAAAACAGATATTTTTATCGGCACCTTACTTGATTCATCATACAACGATTGCTCAGGTCTCAGCAGGTGATCCAAACTTGTTCCAAACCATATTTTTTCAGAATACAATAATGCGGAGGTTGAAAAATCAATATCCCCGGCATTATCAAACGGAGGCACTTCCAGCACACTACTTCCTGAAGTTCCACCTGGAGACATCTGGTCACTAAATATTAACCTGTTAAAGTCAAGTCCGCGCTGTGTATACATAAAATTGACTCCGGGCCGGACATGCCATTCGCGATTAATTTGAATATCATATGAATATAATATACCAACGTTAGTATTGCTTAATCGTCCTGTCCCTGCACGGTCGTGTGTAACCAAAAACCCAACACCTGAGTTAAAATTTGCGAAATATTTATCAAATGAAAAACTATAGGTAAGAAATACGCCCGGCAAAGAAGGCCATTGATTTCTATGATTTAATGTAATTCTGTTATGTTCAGTTGCTCCGGCAAAAGAAGGAGCAAGATACAGCTTATTGGCATAAAATTGTGAAAATTGAGGATCCTGTGAAAAGGCAACATTAACCAGAAAAAAAACAGAAAATAATATGAGAATACACTTTTTCACAGACACAGATTAAATTTCCTGACCAGATTTTAAAAAAAAGGACCTGAAATAATAGTACTAATATATAACTATTATTCATCACCCTTAACCTGTCATACGAAATATTTTACATTTTAGTTGGGTAAAATAAGAACAATTAACAGTTTAAGAAACCTAATCTGGATAGAAATCATTATTCTGTTGACGAATAAACAATTGTTGTTGATGAAAAAAACAGGGAATTGCTCTCTGCTTTTATTTTGAGGTATCAGAATTTACTCACTTCGTTCATGAGATCGTTACGCTAAGTTCAAAATTATTCGTTGATTAATAATAAGTTAAATCATTCTTATAAATATTATTATATAAAAGGCTAAGGCTAAGGTTTTTAACTGCACATATTAACCTTTTAGCCTTCATTTAGACATGTTCTTTTGCATTCATATATATGATATCCTAAAAGGGGATATAGCATTTCAATATTTTATCTACATTTTCTTTTACTTTATTTCTTGTCTTTCCTGTATACCATAATAAATAGGTCCCCAAATACAAAAGGAATATCTCTGGTAATATTATTTTGCCTATATGTCATTTCAAATTTTCTTAAAATCTTAAAACCATTTTTCTTCCTTAGCCTTAGCCTCAGCCTTAGCCTTTGCGAATAACTAAAATTAATATAATATTAATCAAATATTGTTTATTAATTACTTTGCGAAGCTATGTTCTTCCTTTCCGGTATTAATGCAACAGGGTAATATCACCTGCTTTGATAAAATGTTTGCCGTTAGCATACCTGCCTGATGCTTTCCAGATATATACATTTTGTTCTGCAAGTTTCCCTTTATAATAGCCATCCCACCCCATATTGACATCATTGCTTTCAAAAACAAGCTGTCCACGTTTGTTAAATACTCTTAACTGATACTCAATAACACCTTTGTATACAGGATGGAAAACATCATTATTTAGAACACCGGTAACATAATAACCATTGCCCGGACCATTCAGGTTTGGAGTAAACGCGTTGGGAAATTCGATCATATATGCCGAATTGGTAAAGGCATTATGAATAACCAGTGAATCGACACAACCCATATCTGACCACACCTTCAGCTTAACATCGTAATTATCAAATCGTTGGTAAAAATGAGTGGGTTCCATTTCGTCCGAATGCTTTGAATCACCGAATTCCCATTCATACTTCACGGCATTTTTTGAATAGTTATGGAAATTTGCGGGATCACTTGGCAATACCAGATTTTCCGGATATATTTCAAACTGTGCTTCCGGTTTCGGAAAAACGGTGACAGTTTCGAAACAAATTGCTTTCTCCCCCCTGGAATCAGTTATCTCAAGGGTAACTTTATATTCCCCTGGTTCATCATATATATATCCTGGATCTTTTTCAATTGATGAACAACCATCACCGAAATGCCATAAACAGGTAATTGCATTTTCCGAATGATTTGTAAACTCTACTGGAATGGAAACACATACCGATCTTCTAGACACAGAAAATTTTGCAATTAAAGCAGCCGGTTGTATATCAGACCGGTTCTCCTCTATAGCTTCACCTGTCTTACGGTTTTTATTTAATGAATTCTTATCAGAGTGAACTGTTTTCCGGGTTGTATTTATTTCAATATTGGCATCTTCTATCTTTTTATTGCTTTTCTCATCCTCTGTTATATGTATTTCGTCATTACCAACTGCTTCAGATTGTGTTTTTATTTTTTTATCACCTTCCATGATTATTTTACCTTGGTTATTTTGCTGTTTAACTTCCTGTGAATCAGTCGTAATTTTACTTTCAGCACCACTTTTCTGAATAAAATTTTCTTTTGTAACTGTCCCCTGCTTTTTAATCTCCCTGCCTGATAAATCAGACAGTATAATTACACTTGCAACCCCAAGAGCAATTATTCCTATTGCATAATAAACATTAAAACAATTGAGATTAAACCTTATAAAATTCTGCCATGCAAGTTTCGAAGATATTTTTCTCCAAACACCGGATGAAGGTTCAATACGAAAATTCTTAAAACTTTCGTGAAACAATTGTTCAATATTTTTTCCCTTATCTTTCACTTCTTCCCCTTGATATTATGAGCCTTACTCAAATTTTCCAGTTTTTTTCTGATCAGTTTTCTTGCTCTTGAATATTGTGACTTAGAAGTATTCACATCAATCTCTAACAATTCAGCTATTTCCTTATGCTTAAACCCTTCTACAGCATACAGATTAAAAATCATCCTGTATCCCTGAGGCAGTGAACCTATTATATTGAGAAGCTCATTGCGTGTAAAATCCAGGTCGTTAAACATAAACCCTTCCATATCTGTTTCATTAACCTCCTCAATATCATAATGAAAATGATGCTTCCGGTTTTTATGATAATGTGTTATAGCTGTGTTAATAATTATTCTAGCCATCCAGGCCATTAAAGGACCTGTTCCCTTATACTCCCTGATCTTTAAATATATCTTCAGAAATCCCTCCTGCAATATATCTTCAGCTTCTGAAGTTTCAGCAACATATCGCCTGCAAATACCCAGTAACAATCCCGAATACCGGTCAAACAATTGTTTCTGTGCACGGCGGTCATGTTTTACACATTGTTTTACAAGCTGTTTCTCGTTAAGCATTACTACATATTCATTGTTATGACACGTTGACTTAAAAAAAGGTTGCAATTATTTTTGAAGGTAATCAAAAAAAAATATTTCCTTGAATTTACAACTGTTTACTACATTCTGCTTGTTGTATTATCTTCATTATCACCGCATTACAAAATAATTATTTTCCCTTATCTATCTTGTCTAAAATTACATATACGAATGACAAAGATCATAGGTTTTAAATTTGTAAGATAATATTTTTACTACGTCATTGTTATTATCAGCAATATTATCAGGTTGTCAAATATCTGAAAGTTGATATTTATCAGGTTAATAAAACTAAAAGGAAAAATTATTATGTTTAACAAATTAATTGCCAATCTTTTACCCTATTTCCCCAAGAAATTTGTATGGCTTTTTTCAAAATCCTATATCGCCGGTGAAAGTACAGAGGATGCATTAAGGGTATCAAAAAAACTTAACAAACAAGGGATAATAGTTACCCTTGATATTCTTGGTGAATTTATCTATAATCTCGATGAGGCGGAAGATAATAAAAATCAATACCTGGAATTAATAGATGTTTCTGAGAAAAATAAGATCAATGGGAATTATTCCATCAAACCTACCATGTTCGGGTTGCTAATCGACAAGGAAATTTGTTATGAAAAAATCAGGGAAATTGTTATTAAAGCTGTCGAATACAACAATTTTGTCCGCATTGATATGGAAGATTCGCAATGCGTTGATATGGAAATAGAATTGTTCAGAAGACTTCAGAATGAATTTCCTGATAATGTTGGCCTCGTGTTCCAGTCATATATGAAACGTACCATGGATGACCTGAAAAAGCTTATGGATATTCACACTGAAAAATCACCTTTGAATTACAGGCTATGCAAAGGGATTTACGTTGAATCACCTGAGATAGCTTATAAAAAACATGAAGTTATAAACGATCACTTTCTGGAAGAACTCGAATTTATGTTCAGGAATAATATCTATCCCGGAATTGCCACTCATGATAAACTTCTGATAGAGGGTGCCTATAAGCTTATTGAGAAGTATAATGTACCGAAAGAAAAGTATGAATTCCAGATGTTGTATGGTGTAACACCGGCACTTAGAAAGTCGATTGTTGATAAGGGGCACAGGATGAGGGTTTATGTTCCTTTTGGTAAAGACTGGTTCGGTTATTCGACCCGCCGGCTAAAAGAAAATCCCAAAATGGCAAACCATATTATTAAGGCGATTTTTTATAAAGGATAATAGAAGAAGTGTCTAAAGTTTAAAGTGAACTATGCTTCGACTGCGCTCAGTATAAAAAGTTGAGAAGAGAAGAAGTTCAAAGTACCTAAATGAAGAAGTGCCTAAAATGGGTAATCTCATTATACTTTGCATTTTTAAGTCGATTGCCAGCTGCCGACTGTTGACTGTAGACTGCCGACTGATTAGTTGTTTAATCTTGAGTCCCTTTCATTATTACCGTGCTATCCCGGGGTGAAACCGGTGCCAATTTCTTAATATAGTAGTTTTTTAACCATTTCACCTCCTGTGTGCCAGGCAATTTTACAGGTTTCAGAAGTTCGGATTTATCCTCCAACAGCAAAGACATTATCAGAACAACCCCGGTAAAAACACTAACAGATACCATTTTATCAGACGGAATACCTCCTTTCTCAATTGCATCCTGTATTAATTTTGATGCCTGAAAATCATACTGAATTTCCGGGTCCGATAAATCCGGAGCACTTTTCAGCCCCTGATATGTAGCTATATCCAGATTCTGTTTTGCTATAACATTTTGAAAATCCCCTCTGTTCCCTATACTGGTCATTTCCTGTCTGAGATTTCCCAAACGGGGAAAGATCACAATCTCCTGAAGCCTTATAGTATCTCGTGTCATGAATATCCCTACAAGGTAATTATCCAGTTGTAAACTATCAGATACATTAAATATCTTAGTTCTATACCCAATATGAGAAAAACTTAACGTATCACCAATCCTGGCATAAATTGAAAATCTCCCCTCTGAGTCTGAAATTCCTTCCAATCTTCCATTCAGAGAATAATAGACATTTATTATTGGTTTTAAACTGTCACTGTCCATAACAACTCCGGAGAAATTCAAATATCTTTCATTCGGCTGTTGTGCTGAAAGAATTAAAGGAAAAATAAATAAAAAAATAAACTTGAATATGATCAGGTTCCTTTTCGTTTTCATAAGATCATAAATTTTATTTTATAAAAATACTA
Source organism: Bacteroidota bacterium (assembly GCA_030593185.1). Classification (GTDB taxonomy): domain Bacteria; phylum Bacteroidota; class Bacteroidia; order Bacteroidales; family VadinHA17; genus JADFUQ01. Next base: position 2,891 of record JAUVHQ010000060.1, on the reverse strand, counting down.
TATTGTAAACAATAAATCACAAAGAAAAAAGAGCATGACAGATAAGAATATCACCATTGAAGACCTGGTGGAGACCATCCCTGGTTCAGTGAGATACTTTATGGAGCATGGCATTAAATGCATCGCCTGCGGGGAGCCAATATGGGGAACACTCGAAGAGGTTGCAAAAGAAAAAGGATTTAACGATGAAGATATCAGGAAGTTTGTCTGTGATCTGAATAATCTTAATAATGGCGAAACAAAAGATGAAACAAAAAGAACGATTGATATAAGAAAGTTGTAACTATTCAGTGTCTTCGCTTCGACTGCGCTCAGCATAAAAAGTTTGGAATGCAAAAAAAGGTTAATCTCATTATTTTTAAGTCAGCAGTCTTTAGTCCCGATTTATCGGGAATGTGATTAAGTATTTAAACAAACATATCTTGTGGATTTTCTTATCTGAGTAGTCAAAGAATAAGATTTATCTTTTGGAAATTTCTTGCTAACATGATAAATATCCATCGCAAGAGCAACTGCTAATTGTAGACTGTGGACTGCTGGCTGACTAGTTATATCCATGTGAGTTAAGATAATTCTGTACATAATCTCCTATACCATTTTCAAGCGAAATAAGCGGTTTTTTATACCCTATAGATCTTAGTTTTGTAATATCAGCCTGAGTAAAATACTGGTACTTATCACGAATATCTTCAGGTGTATCGATATATTCAATATTTTTATCCAAATTCATAGCTTCAAAAATACCTTTAGCAAGATCGTTAAAAGTCCTGGCAGTGCCTGTTCCCAGATTATAAATACCCGGATTTTTCCTGTGGTGCATAAGAAAAATCAATACATCAATAACATCTTTGACATAAATAAAATCCCGTGCCTGTTCACCATCTTTGAAACCGGGATTATGTGAACGAAAAAGTTTTATTTTTCCGGTTTCCTTTATCTGGTAATAAGCATGAAATACAACTGAAGCCATTCTGCTTTTATGATATTCATTTGTTCCATAGACATTAAAAAATTTCAGTCCTGCCCAATAATAGGGTTTCCTTTCCTGTTTTATTGCCCATTTGTCAAATTCGTTTTTCGATTTTCCGTATGGATTAAGGGGTTTGAGTTTATTCACAATCATGTGATTATCTTCATAACCAAACTCGCCGAGACCATATGTTGCAGCAGAGGAGGCATATATCAGGGGAATGCCAAATTCAACACACAACATCCAAACCTTTTTTGAGTACCCCAGATTTAAATTCTCAAACACCGATTCATTAAACTCGGTTGTATCTGTCCTGGCACCTATATGAAAAATAAATTGGATTAAACGGTGATTTTCCCTGAACCAGCTAAAGAAATTTTCCCGGTCAATTTTATCTGTATAAATTTTCCCGTCAAAATTTTTATTCTTTTCAGGCTTTGAAAAATCATCAACCAGAATGACATCTTTAAATCCTTTTTCATTGAGGCCGGCAACCAGATTACTGGCAATAAAACCTGCTGCTCCGGTAACTACAATCATATCAAATGTCTTAAGTGAAGAATGACTAAAATTTAAAATGTCTAAAATTGACTAAAATTGACCAAAATTCAAAATGACTAAAATGCTACGAGTTACGGGTTAAGTTCACTTTTAACTTCTTCTCTTCATTTACCCTGAAACATATCCCTGTTTACTTCAGGTATCAAACCAGATTGTTCAGCTCTTTTATACAGCTCCTTTATAGCATCTTTCCCTTTTTCCGCAAGATCAATTGTGAATTCATTTACATATAGATCAATATGTTTACGAATCACTTCATCTTTCACCGATTGGGCGTGCATTTTAACAAAATCCATTGAAGCCCTGGGATTTTGCTCTGCATAACTTATACTTGTCTTAAGAATATGATTCACTTTCCTTCTTATATCCTCAGGCAAATCCCTTCTGATCATAATTCCCCCAAGCGGGATTGGCAGGTGGGTTTTCTCTTCCCAGTACTCTCCCAGGTCAATTACTTTTTTAAGTCCTTTACGGGAATATGTAAATCGCGACTCATGGATAATAAGGCCGGCATCAGTTTCCCCGCTCAATACAGCATCTTCAATATTCGAGAAAAGATACTCTCTTTTCTTTTTTATATCAGGAAAAGCAATCCCAAGAAGCAGGTTAGCCGTTGTATATTTACCCGGAACAGCTATTATCAAATCACTTATCTCATCGGGATAAATTTTTTTCTTACTGATAAGCAGAGGACCATTTTTATATCCCAGGGCACTCCCGGTATTCAGGATTTTATAATAATCAGAAACATGTGCATAAGCATGAAAGCTTAACTTGGTAACATCCGGAATTAATTCAAAAGCCATTTTATTTAGTTCCTCAACATCAGCCAAAACAATCTCAAAAGAGATTCCCTCAAGATTGATCCTCTTATTTACAATAGCATCAAAAATGTATGTGTCATTCGGGCAGGTTGAAAAACAAAGTTTTAGTTTCATAACTAAGTCTCTGGTAACTATTCAGTGTCTTCGCTTCGACTGCGCTCAGCATAAAAAGTTTGGAATCTCTAAAATAGCTAATCTCATTATACTTTGCATTTTTAAGTGACTGCCAATTGCAGACTGTGGACTGCCGACTGATTAGTTACAGGCTCTGAATTAAAAAATTATTCGCTAAAAAAATTTTTGTTAAAATTTTAAAAAGTGCTTCGTTAGATGAATTCACCGCTAATTTGACATCCCATAATTTTTTATTCCTTTCCTCAACAAAATTTGATATCCCTCTCAATTCTATAAAGGGAATGTTTTCCATTATGCAAATATAGAAAAATGCAGCACCCTCCATCGATTCAATATCCGGTTTAAATTTATTACGATATAAAGAAATTGTTTCATTGCTCCCACTTACGCAGTTAACTGTA